>CACZLE010000007.1 GCA_902781945.1 uncultured Eubacteriales bacterium
GGCATAAGAAAACCGGCGGCAGTCCGGAAAAATGAGTTTACTCATTTTTTTCGGCCTGACGCCGGTTTTCGCTGTGCGCTTTGCGCACAGCACGCCAGCAAAGCTGGCTGCCCGAAAGCGGTGGACTATGCTTTTGTCTCTCGCTCTGTCAGCAGCTTTTACGGCGATAAACGCAGGTTTTCTGCTTCTCTTTTGACGCAAAAGAGAAGCGTACCCCTTCCCCGTCAAATTTCTGTTTTTCGTTCTCTTTCCCCTCCAAACGCGCAATGTACATTTTCCTCCGCTTATGCTACAATAGCGGAAAAGGGAGGTCGTTTGTATGCCTGATCGTTTTTTCACCGGCGGCTACGCCGATAAGACCCAGCCCGGGGTATGCCTTTTTTCCTTTGATCCGAAGGAGGGCTTCACCCGGGAGGCGGCCTGGACGGGCTTTTTGAACCCCAGCTTTGTGCTGCCCCATCCCGCGCTGCCCGTGCTGTACACGGTGGAGGAAACCGTGCCCCAGGGCGCGGTGCACGCCTGGGAACTAACTGCGAAAGGCCCCCGGCATCTGGGCGGCCTGCCCTCCGGCGGGGCGGACCCCTGCCATCTGATGCTGGACGGCGGTTTTCTCTATGTGGCCAATTATACCAGCGGCAGCCTGGCGGTCTTTGCCCTGAACGATGACGGCAGCCTGCGGGAGCGCACCGACCTGCGTCAGCACAGCGGCCACGGCCCCAACGCCGACAGGCAGGAGGGGGCCCACGTGCATTTTTCCATGGCGCTGGGCGGCGAGATCCTGGCCTGCGATCTGGGCCAGGACGCGGTGTTCCGCTATCGGAATGAAAACGGCAAACTGAAGGAGCTGGGCCGCGTCGCCTTCCCGGCGGGCTCCGGCCCTCGGCACCTGGCCTTTTCCCCCGCCCTGCCGGATCGATTGTACTGCGTGGCCGAGCTGTCCAGCCAGGTCTTTGCCCTGACGCGGACGGTGGAGGGCTGGCGCATCGACCAGGCTCTGTCCCTGCTGCCCGAGGGCTTCACCGGCGAAAACACCGCCGCCGCCATCCACATCACCCCGGACGCCCGCTTGCTGCTGTGCTCCAACCGCGGCCATGACAGCATCGCCGCCCTGCCCCTGGCCCCGGACGGCGCCCTGGGCGCCCCCGTTCTGTCCCCCTGCGTGGCCCAGCCCCGGGATTTCCTGGTGTGCGGCGATCACGTGCTGGTGGGCAGCCAGCGGGATTCCCTGATCCGCGCCTATCAGCTGGACGCCTCCGGCAGGCTGACAGAAGCGCCTTTTGCCGCGGAGCTGCCCCATCCCGTGTGTTTTTCCCAGCTTTTTACAGGCAAAAGGTAAATGTTTCGGTGGAAATCTCCCGCATCCTGTGATACAATAAAGCATGACTTTACGATTTGGAGGTCGTTCCCCGTGAAGAAACTAAAGCTCCTGCTGTCGCTTTTGCTGCTGGCGGTCATGCTGGGTTCCTCCGTGCTGGGCGCGGCGGAGACCGCCCTGGTGGTCACGCCCAAGGGACCGCTGAACGTGCGCAAGACGCCGGATAAAAATGCCAAGGTGATCGGCACCCTCAAAAACCACTCCCTGGTGGAGGTGGACTCCATCAGCGGCGACTGGGCCACCATCACCTATAACAACAGGACCGCCTATGTGATGACCCAGTTTTTGCGCCTGCCCTCCGCCCTGGCGGGGCAGACCGTGTATGCCAACGACGGCGCGCTGGTGTTCCTGCGGGAGGAGCCGGACGCCGCGGCCAAGGCCGTCTATCCCCTGGGCAGCCTGGAGGCCGTGACGGTGGAGGCCGTGGAGGACGGCTGGATGACCGTCACCCTGGGCGATCTGACGGCCTATGCCGCCGCGGAGGACTTTTCCTACCAGCTCACGGAGCCGGTGGACAAGCCCGCCTGGATCAACGAGCCCGGCGAGACCGTGGCCGCCTGCGACCTGACGCTGGATTCCAAGGTCGTGGCCTCTCTGGAGCCCGGCGAGCCCGTTACCGTCACCCTGATCTCCAAGGAACAGTGCCTGGTGGTGGCGGAGGAGGGCTGCGGCTACGCGCCCCTCAGCGCCATCCATCTGTTTGGCCCCCAGCAGGACAGCGGCAGCGTGGGCAAGATCAGCCCCATGACCGCCTCCAACAAGGCCATCGCTCTGCTGAAAACCTCCTACAAGGGCTTCTCCAACCAGTACCTCAAGGAGCAGACCCGGGTATACAGCGAGACCTCGCCCATGTATCACTGCGGCTTCTTTGGCGAAAGCGGCCAGTACATCTATGGCGCGCTGGTGGACGCCAACACGGGCAAGGTGGTCTACCACACCCGGTACACGGACTTTGCGGCCCAGGGCTATGTGGCCCCCACGCCCACCCCGGAACCCACGCCCGAGCCCACGGCCACGCCCGAACCCACCGCCACCCCCGAGCCCCATGGCACCCCGGAACCCACGGCTGTGCCTGAACCCGCTGTTACGCCTGCCCCCGCCGCCGAAACGTCCGGACGGCAGACGGTCCGCGTGGTGATGATCACCCCGGCTCCCGTGGGCGGACAGGCCACGGAGATCCCGGCTACCGAGATCCCCACCACCCAGATCCCGGCTACGGAAATCCCTGCCACGGCGGTCCCTGCCACCGAAGCCCCTGCCACCGAAGTCCCCGCTGCGGAGCCCGCTCCGGCCCCCGCCGCGGAAGCCACCGAAGCCCCCGCTGTCCGGGAGCCTGTCGCGGAGGAGGAGCCCCATGACATCGAGCTGTCCATGACCGCCGACGCCATCGACCTGGGCGACGTGATGGATATTTTCGTCACCGCCTGGACGGATCATGAGTGCCAGTACACCGTCTATGACGAAAAGGGCGGCGTGGTGGAATCCGTTGCCTCCGATCACTTTGACGCGGCCTACCGTCCCCGCATCCCCGGGGAATACATCCTCAAGGTCACTGTGACCGACGAGAAGGGGGCCAGCAACTCCCTGATGCTGGGCTTCCGGGTCAACGACGCCGACACCGAGGGCGTGTTGTACGATCTGTACAGCCAGCAGGACGGCTGGTGGGCCGAAAGCAAGCTGGATACCTTCGGCGACGTGGTCTTCACCCTGACCCTGGCCCTGGAGCACATGGGCTACGATACCGTGGGCATGCTGCCCGAGAGCCTGGCGGAATCCTATGCTTCCCTGCTGGTGCCCGGCATCGCGGATAACGATAACCTGATCAATCAGGCCGCCGCGGACTTTGGCTTTACCACCTACAAGGATCTGTACAAAAACCCCGAGAACATCAAAACCAAGCTGGAGCAGAACGCCGTGTTCACCTGCGTGCCCGTCAGCGGCCACGTGGTGCTGGCCGTGGGCCTCAGCGAGGACGGCAAGATGGTCCGCATCCTGGATACCGCCCCCGGCGTCACCTTTGACGGGCTGACGGAAACGAAAATGTACTTCCAGCAGGAGGACGGCTTCTTCCAGCCCGCCGAATCCCTGCGGGACAACCCCGAACTGCGCTGGTACCTGGAAACCAACGGCTACGGCGCGCTGGAATACTGGCTGCCCCTGGAATATGTGGCCCAGTGCGGCGGACGGCTGATGCAGGCAAAATAAACCCGATCAACGCAATAAACCGCCAATCGGCATGCCGACTGGCGGTTTGCTGCTGTAAGGAAAGGACGTGACGCCCATGAAAACCATTCAGGTGGTGGCTGCCGTCATTCAGGCGGACCGCCGCGTTTTTGCCACCCAGCGGGGTTATGGCCCCCAGAAGGACGGCTGGGAATTTCCCGGCGGCAAGATCGAGCCCGGCGAAACGCCCCGGCAGGCCCTGATCCGGGAGATCCGGGAGGAATTGGACACCGAAATCGCCGTGGGGGACAAGCTGCTGCAAGTGGAATACGATTACCCCGACTTTCACCTGTCCATGGGCTGCTATCTCTGCGCCGTCCGCTCCGGCCTCCTGACCCTCAAGGAGCACGAATCCGCCAAATGGCTGTCGATGGACGAATTGGACACCGTGGCCTGGCTGCCCCCGGACCGGGAAGTGGCGGAGAAGCTGAAAGAAATAATCAATTGACAATATGAACAGTTGACAAAAGGCCTTCAATCGTCAGAAGATCAACTGACGACTGAAGGCGTTTTCACTTTCCCGGCCAGTAGCTCATCACCTCGCCGGGGGAGGTTTCCAGGTGGACGCGGTTGATTTCCTCGATCTCCGCCTGGCGCGCGGGCGGGCAGCAATAACGGCAGGGGGTCAGCTCGGCATAGCTGCCGGTATCCAATTCGCCGTAAGTAAAGGCGGTGAGGGGCAGATACTGGTTTTTGACGCCGGTGCAGGTGGCGGTGCTGTGGTAGTTGCTGCCGCCGTTGGGGTTATAGTACAGGGGCGTGTCCGCGGCGGGCACGGGGATCTGGCGTCCCTGGTAATCCTCCCAGACCACCAGTTTGGTGCCCACCTTGATGTTGTCCCAGATCCAGCGCATGTTGATGCCGTCGGCGTTCTTGAGCCGCTGCACCCGGATGCAGCCGTGGCTGGCCCGGGTGCCCAGCTTGGGCTCGCAGTTCTTATAATTCTTGCTGCCGTCGGCGTTGACGGTGTGGGGCACCTCGTGCAGCAGATCGCCGCTGTTGAAGCGCAGCCCCAGGCCGCACACCAGGTTATCGCTCTTGAAATCCCCCACCCGGCTGATCACCATAAATTCGCCGGATCGGGTCTCGTTGTAGGGCTGCCTGTCGTTGTACAGGCCCGTGGAGCAAAGCAGCTCCGTCATCAGATGGCCGTCGTGGAAGATATACACGCGCTGGGTCAGCTTGTCCACGATCAGACCGTATTCCTGGTTGACAGTCACGGTTTTGAGCTTGCTGGACTGGATGTAGCCGGTGACGAAGGCGTTCCAGTTTTTCACCTTGCTGTCGTGGAAGGAGCTGGAATAGGTCTCCACCAGCGTCCAGCCGTCCTTTTCCTCCAGCACGTGCACCGCCTGGCTGGCCCCCGTCACCACGGCGATGGCCTCGCTGTTGGTATCCGGCTCCGCGTACAGCAGGGCCTGTTCCTTTTGCTTCAGGTTCACCACGGTCATGGGGGAGGTGAGCATGCCCCAAACGGCGTCCTCGTCGGTGATGTCCATGGGCGTGCACCAGTAGCAGTTTTTGTGATCCACAGTATATTGGCTGCGCAGGGCCGGGGTGATGACGGGCTGCTCCTCCCAGGAGAGCACCTCCACCGCCGATTTCTGGGGTTCCTCGGGTTCTTGCGGTTCCTCCGGCTCCTCCGGCGCGGCCTGGCCCACGGTCAACGTGCCCGCGGCCTCGCCGCCCGCCCAGGCGAGCACCACCCGGTAGCTGCCCTCGCTCAGATCCTCAAAAAAGCCCGCCTCCAGGCTCAGGATGTGGTTGCCCCCCAACAGGTTGCGGGGGCTGAGGATATCCATCAGCTTGCTGCCCGCCTGATCCGCCAGGAATAGGGCGCCCTCGCCGGTTTCCGGCACGAAATAGCGGATATTGACGCCCTGGCCGGGGATCAGAACGCAGTCCTCCACCCGGGCGGCTTGCTCCGCCAGGGCGGGCACGGCCAGTAAAGCGCATAGCAAAAAAATCAAAATTCGCCGCATAGCGAACCTCCAATGGCAAATTACCCCCATACTATAACACGAAGTTCGTTTTTTCGCAATTTTTATTTACACTTTTGTAAAAATATTACCGTTCGTTTCTTGCATTGGCACTGGAAATATGATACCATCAGGGTACTTATAAAAGGGAGGAACGCGTGTATGCATGACCTCTATCTGCAATCCCTGGTTTGCCCGCTGCCCGAAGACATCCGGAATCTCAAGGGCGCGGGGGAATTTGACCTGGCTATGGCGCTGATCGAGGAGCGGCTGGCGGGGGATCTGCCCCGGATGCTGCGCCAGCGGCTGGAGGCCGAAAAATACCTGCTGCCCCAACTGGCCAACGCTTACACCCTGACCCACGAGCAGCTGCTGCTGGCCATGCGCCAGCGGGTCAGGAGCTTTACCGATCAGGAATTGGAAAACCTGCTCTCCCGGGGCCTGCTGGACTTTATCTACTATCACGGCACCCGGTATTATCACGAGGACACCGTGGGCAGCCTGCTCAAATCCCAGCATGCCCTGAACCTGCGGGCAAATCCCGCCTATGACGAGGACCGCACCCAGCTGGACGGGGTCATCCGCCGCATGATGGATCACGACGTGACCTTCCGCTACCGCCTGCGGGCCACCACCCTGGTACGCACCCTGGAGCCGGACACCCTGTACCGCGTCCACATGCCCATCGCCGCCCGCAGCATGCAGCAGGAGCCTGCGGAGGACGTGCAATCCTCCATCCTGCTGGTGGGCTGCGACGCCGAGGACGCGCCCCAGCGCACGGCCTATCTGGAAAGCTCCCTGCGCACCACGCCGGAATTCACCCTGGAATACACCGTCGCCCAGCATCCCAAGTACGTGAACGCCATGGACGAGAGCGTACGCCGCGTCGTCTATCCGGATGCCCGGCCCGTGTGCGAGGAGGACCTCCAGGAGCAGCCCCCGCACTTTGTGTTCACGCCCTATCTGCGGTCCCTGGCCCGGGAGCTGGCTGGGGACGAAACCGATCCCGTGCGCCTGGCCCGGCGGTTCTACGATTACATCACCAAGAATGTGACCTACGCCTTCATGCGCCCCTACCGGCAATTGGAGGCCGGCGCGGAATACACCGCCGTGAACCTGCGGGGCGACTGCGGCATGCAGGCCATGTGCTTCATCACCCTGTGCCGCATCGCAGGCATCCCCGCCCGGTGGCAAAGCGGCCTGTACGCCGCCCCCGGCGACGTGGGCAGCCACGACTGGGCGGAGTTTTACAGCGAGCGTCTGGGCTGGCTGCCGGTGGACTGCTCTTTTGGCGGCAGCGCCTGTAAGGCGGGCAGCGACCTGAGGTGGAATTTCTACTTTGGCAACCTGGACCCCTGGCGCATGGTGGCCAACCGCGTGTACTTTGCGCCCTTCGCCCCGGAAAAGAAATATCCCCGGGTGGATCCCTACGACAACCAGCGGGGCGAGATCGAAACCGGCAGTCGCGGCCTGCGCGGCGGAGAATTCCGTACCCGGTATGAAATGCTGTGGCACGAAGAAAGCGAGAAATAACCATGATCATCTGCGATACCCATTGCGATACCCTGTATAACCTGGCCGTGCGTCCCGGCGCGCCCCTGGACGTGACCATGGAGAACCTGAAAAAAGGCGGCGTCAGCCTGCAAACCCTGGCCATGTTCGTGGGCAAGGGCCGTCAGGGCGACGTGGAGGCTCTGTTTGCCGAAATGTTCCGCCAGATGGAGCTGCTGGAGCAGGCTGGCTGGCGGCGGGTGGACGACCCCAGCCAGGCCATGGACGGCCAGGTGTCCGTGATGCTGTCCATCGAGGGCTGCGAGCCCTTCGACCTGGGCCTGGAGGTCATTGACGAATACCGCCGCCGGGGCGTGCGCATGGCCGCCATCACCTGGAACCATGAAAACACCCTGGGCTATCCCGCCATGAGCGGCAGCACGGAGGGTCTCAAGCCCTACGGCCTCACGGCCATCCGGCACATGCAGAAGGTCGGCATCGCCGCGGACGTCAGCCATCTCAACGACGCGGGCGTCCGGGACATCCTGGCCAAGTGCGATCTGCCCCCCATGGCCAGCCACAGCAATTGCCGCGCCCTGGTCAATCATCCCCGCAACCTCAGCGACGATCTGCTGCGGGCCATCTTCGCCGCGGGCGGCTATGTGGGCGTCAACTTCTGGCCCACCATCATCGGCGAGCCCGCCACCATTGACCGCATCATCGACCACATCGCCCACATGTACGACGTGGGCGGCGAGGGCCACGTGGGCTTCGGCTCCGACTTTGACGGCATCGAACGCAAACCCGAGGGCGTCAACAGCCCCGCCGATTTCCCAGCATTGCTGGATGGCCTGCGCCGCCGGGGCTTTGCCGAAAAGGACGTGGAGAGCGTGGCGGGCCAGGCGCTGCTGGATTACTATAAGCGGATCGCGGTGTGATGGGGGAGGGGCTTTGGCCGTCAAGCCAGCCCATTTCCTATTGCAGTTTTGGAGGAGCGACTTATTATATACCATACGGCGGGGAAACTTTCGTAGAGGAGGAAAGCAACTTGGAAACGGTACTCAGAATGTTTAGCGAACCTGGGCTATTCCCTTTGTTTATATTGCTTTTTGTGGGCATTACATTTCTTGTATTCCGTTATACCACAAGCAAAATCAAACGCATCTACAGTATTGTTTTTATGTGTGTATGGGGCTTTGGGCTGCTCTATGTGACATGGTTATCCAGAACGCCTATTTTGGAAACGAGAGTCAATTTTATCCCGTTTCAGCCCGATGTGAATACTACGGCGTTTGACTATGTTACGAACATCGTTATGTTTATTCCGTATCCTCTTTTGCTTTATGGTATTTTACAAAAGAAACTTAAATTCACTTGTTTGGCCGGAGCTGGAATCGGTTTGTCCCTTGCAATAGAGTTATTACAGCTCATCACGCATCGCGGAGTATGCGACGTGGAAGATTTGATCCTGAATAGTGTTGGGGCGATTCTTGGCGCCCTTGCGACAGGTTTGTTAGTGAAAATCGAGAAATAATATATCCTGGAATATAAGGGAGCTCATTATTTCGGAGAAGAGCCTTCTGAAAACGCTGATAAAGACCCGGCTTGGAAAATACGAATCTCAGAATCCTTTGCGTTGATTCAGAATAGCTCATACTGAAACCTGCTTAAAACAATACACCAAAAAACAGAAATGTGACGGGTTTAGATATAGTCTGTTATTAGATCCTGCTGGCCTTCGGCCAGCAGGATCTCTTGTTGACTATATTTATCCTCCGTCTAATTTCTGCCCGTCGTCCCGCCTCCCGCGCATTTCCCTGGTATCAAACGCCTTGCTTCCTGCCAAAATAACTCCATGCATGTTTAAATGGAGGCAAGGTATGAACGCGATGCAACGGCAGGCACTGCGGCGAGCGGAAAAAACGGTGTGCGGGCTGGATCGGGAGGAGCTGCCGCCGGCGGCGGAATGGCTGCGGGACAACGCCCGGGCGCTGTACGGCCAGGAGAGCGGACGGGGGCTGAGACGGCGGGAATTCGGGCGGCTGCGGGCGGTGTGCGACCAGCTGAGCGGCCAGCTTTCCGGCCCCTGGACGGAGGCCGCCCTGTGCCGCGCCGTCCAGCGCATTGCCGGGGAGGCCGCGCCCTTCACGGTGGCGGAGGCCCGAGCGCTGCAGGGGATGCTGCGGGACCGGATGCTGGAGCGCCTGGGGGCGCTGCTGCCGGAGATCCTGGCGGAATGCCGCCAATGGCAGGCGGCTCGCCGCCTGGCCGCCCATCCGGGGCGTACCCTGCCCACGGAGCCCGCGGTGCTGTGCCGGGCGCTGGACATTCTGACCGCCTCGGGACAGGCCGGGGCCGTCCGGGCCTTGCAGAGCCGCATGCGGGCGGCGAATATCGATCCCGAGGCCGCGGCCTACGCCGTCCGGGAGCAATCGACGGCCCTGGCCGCCGAAACCGGCGCGCTGATCGGGGCCCTCAAGTCCCTGCCCGGCCTGCATTGGGACCGGCTGGCCGAGCGCCTGTGCGCCGCCTGCCAGGTCCTGCGGCGGCACCCGGATTTCATGCGCATGGAGTTGCAAAGCCGCGCCCTGTATCTCTCCGCCGTCCGCCGCCTGAGCCGCCGCACGGGCCTTTCCGAAACCGAACTGTGCGAAAAAGCCCTGGCGCTGTGTTCGAGCAAGGAGGGCGCGGCGGGGGACCCCGGCTATTATCTGCTGGAGGATCCCCGGAAGCTGGGCCTGCGGAGCCTGTCCGAAAAAGGAAAAATCAGGGCCTATGCGGCCCTTTTGCTGCTGGGCGCGGCCCTGTCCCTGGGACTGGGCCTCCTTTTGCTGCCCGTGTGGGCGGCGCTGCCCTTTGGCTTTGCCATGATCGCCGTCTATCACCGCCTGCTGGAGCGCGCTGCCGCCCGGTTCTTACCCCGGCGGGGGCTGCCCCGGCTGGCTCCGGCCTGCCTGCCCCGGGAGGCCCGGGCGCTGGTGGCCGTGCCCACGGTGCTCACCAGCCGCAGCCACGCCCTGCAAATGTGCCGCCATCTGTCCGTGCTGTACCTGGCCAACGCCCAGGCCCCGGCGGATTTTCTGCTGCTGGCGGATTTTACCGACGCCGACCAGGCGGAAACGCCCCGGGACAAGGAGATCGTCCGGGGGGCCGCCGCGGGCATCGAGGCCCTGAACGAGTCCTACGGCCCCCGGTTTTATTATCTGCACCGGCAGCGGACGCGGGACGCCGATGGGCACTTTGCGGGCCGGGAGCGCAAGCGCGGGGCCCTGGAGCTGCTGAACGCCCTGATTTTAGGGGAAGAAAGCCCTGATCCCCTGGTTTACGCCACGCCCCTGGACCGCCGCTACACCCACGTGATCACCCTGGACGCGGATACCTTTTTGCCTGCCGGGGCGGCGGAAAAGCTGCTGGGAGCGGCCCTGCATCCCCTGCAAAGGGGCCGCGTGACCGTCATCCAGCCCCGCATGGTCACATTGTCCATGCACGTTTTTTCCCACGCCCAGCAGCTTCTGGGCGGCCAGGGCGGGGCCGACGGCTATGGCGCGGCGGCTGCCGATTTCTACCAGGACGCCTTTGGCCGGGGCAGCTTCATGGGCAAGGGCATTTACGAGCCCGCCGCCTTCCGTGCGGCCACCGCCCGCCTGCCCCGAAACCACGTCCTGAGCCACGATTTGATCGAGGGTGAATTGGCCCGCGCCGCCCTGGCCGGGGACATCATCTGCTACGACGGCCATCCCCGCCGGGTGGCGGGGTTCCTGCGGCGCGCCCACCGCTGGACCCGGGGCGACTGGCAGATCGCCGGGTTTTTAGGGGATCAAAAGCTGGATCTTTTGTCAAAAGTCAAGATTTGGGACAATCTGCGCCGCTCGCTGACGCCCTTTGCGCGCATGCTTGCCCTGATTTTGTGCGCTTCTCTGCGGGCTTACGCGCCCTTTTTCCTGCTGCTGCTCTTCCCCCTGGCCGAAAGCCTGCTGCTGCCCGCCGAGGCCCTCGTCCGGGTGGACGCTGTCCTCCGGGCGCTGTGGCGCATGCGGGTCAGCCACAAAAGGCTGCTGGAGTGGGTCACCGCCGCCCAGGCGGACAAAAGCGAGCTTAAGGACCTGCGCGGGGCCCTGCCGCCCATGGTCTGCGGCATCGTGCTGCTGTTCGCCTCGGCAAACGCCGCCTTCTGGCCGGGCTTCGCCCTGGGCCTCGCCTGGCTGGCCTATCCCCTGACCGCCCGGTTCCTGGACCGGCCCCGCAGCCGCCGGGAGGGCCTGGAGGCCGCCCAGGGGCGCTTTTTGATGGAAGCCGCCCGGGATACCTGGAAATTCTTTGAAAAATACGTGGGGCCGGGCACCCGCTTTCTGCCGCCGGACAACGTGCAGGTATCGCCCAACCGCGGTGCGGCCCCGCGCACCTCGCCCACCAATATGGGGCTGTATCTGCTGTCCCTGTGCGCCGCCCACGCCCTGGGCATCATCGACACCCAAACCCTGCTGACCCGCGCCGAACAGACGGTGACGACCCTGGAAAAGCTGCCCTGCTGGCGGGGCATTCCCTATAACTGGTATGATCTGCGCACCCTGGCCCCGCTGCCGCCCCGGGTGGTATCCAGCGTGGACGCGGGCAATTACATGATCTGCCTCATGGCCGCCGCCCAGGCCCTGCGGGACACCCGCCAGCCCACCGACGCCCCCGCCCGGCTGGACGCCCTGTGCGCGCGCATGGAGCTGGGCCGCCTCTACGACAAGCGGAGCAGGCTGTTCCATATCAGCTGCGACGCGGACGGCGACGCCCTCAGCGCCGGGCGCTATGATCTATTGGCCAGCGAAAGCCAGCTCTTATCCTTCGCCGCCATCTGCCGGGGCACCGTGCCCGAAAGCCATTGGTGGCGGCTGGGCCGGGCCTGCGCGGATCGCAGGACCCTGCTCAGCTGGAGCGGCACGGCCTTTGAATATCTGATGGCTCCGCTGCTGCTGCCCACCTACGCGGACACCCTGCTGGCCGTGTCCCAGCGGGGCTGCGTCGCCGCCCAGATGCATGCGGGCCGGGCGGGCTATTTCGGCATTTCCGAGTCCGGCTACGCCCAGTTCGATCCCGAGCTCAATTATCGCTATCGGGCCTTCGGCGTGGCAGAATTGGCCCTGGACCCTCAAAGCGCCGGGGCCGTATACGCCCCCTATGCCGCCGCCCTGGCCCTGCGGGCGCGGCCCCGGGCGGCCTGCGACGCCCTGCGGGCCATGAAAAAGGCGGGCGCGTATGGGGAGTGCGGCTTCTACGAGGCCATCGACTGCCGGGAGGGCGCGCCCAGGATCGTGTTCAGCTTCATGGCCCACCATCAGGGCATGCTGCTGTGCGCCCTGTGCAACGCCCTGAGCCCGGATTATCTGCCCCGGCTGCTGCTCAAGCTGCCCCGGGTGCAGGCCCATCTGCCGCTGCTGTGCGAGCTGCCGCCCCGCCGCGTTTCCCGGCTGCCTCGGCCCCTGCGTCCCCACCGGGACCGTCCCGCCGAGCCGCCCGTGCGCGTCCGGGGCGGGGCCGCGCTGCTGTCCGGCGGCGGCACGTCCTTGCTGATCAACAGCCGGGGCCACGGGGTGATCTTCCGGGAGGACATCGATTGGACGCGGTTCGATCCCCGGGCCGGGGCCCTCAGCGGGCCGCAGATCTTTTGGGAGGAAGAAAAGCAAGCGCCCCTGCGCCTGACAGGCGGAGCCTATGCCTGGACGGCGGGCGGAGCGATCTGCGCCCTGGCCCTGCCCGGTTTGAGAAGTGAAGTCCGCATCTGCGTGGACCCCCTCACCGGAGCGGCGGTGTACGCGGTGAAGCTGCGCAATATGCAGCGTCAGCCCCGGGAGGGCCGGCTGGTGTTCCGCGTGGACCCGGCCCTGGAAAACCGCCGGGATTATTCGGCGCATCCCGCCTTTTCCGAGCTGTTCCTGACCGTCCAGGAGGACGGGGCAGGCTGTTTGCTGCGCCGTCAATTGCGGGCGGGCGGGGAAAGGGCCCTGCGGCTCAGCGCCCGCAGCCATTTTTTGACCCTGGCCCTCGGCCAGAGCGAAAGCCGGACGTTTATGCTGGGAGAAACGCTGCCGGACAATCCCGCCCGGTGCGAGGGTCTGGCCGCGGCCCGGTTCCAGGCCCGGCGGCGCATGGCGGAATTCAGCGCGGAGCAGCTGGCCCAGGCCTGCCAATTGGCGGACCGGCTGCTCTATCGGCGGGACGCCGCTGCCGCCGCGCCCCTCCGGGAGCTGTGGGCCCTGGGCATCAGCGGCGATCACCCGCTGCTGGCCGTGCGGGCGGACCCGGAGGCGGGCACGGCCCCCATCCGGCAGATCTACGCTCTGTTCTCCTGGCTGATTCAGGGGGGCGCCCGGGCCGAGATGGCCGTGCTGCTGCCGCCCGAGGCGGGCTATGAACAGCCCCTGCGCGCCTGCTGCGAAGGGCTGGCCGGCGTGCGGATTTTATATGAGGGAGAGGAAGCCCTGCGGGCCTTTGCGGCGGTGTTCCTGGATACGGCCCGGCCCCTGACGGCGCAATGGGCGGAAGCGCCCGAGAGCGTGGGCCTGACCCCTGCCGCCCGTGGCGGCGCGCTGCCCGCCCTGCCGCCCCTGCGCTGCTGGAATGGTGTGGGCGGCTTCACCGACGGCGGCGGATATCTGATTCAGGGCGCGGCTCCCGTGCCTTGGTGCCACATCCTGTGCAACGAGAGCTTTGGCACGCTGGTCTGCGAGCAGGGCATCCTGTATTCCTACGCGGGCAACAGCCGTCTGCACCGTCTGACACGCTTTTCCCAGCAGGCGGCGGAGCCCGCGGAGGAGTATTTCATCCTGGAAAACGGCCAGGGCTGGTCCCTGACCCGCAGTCCCCTGCAAAACGCCGACACCCGCGTGATTTACGGCATGGGCACGGCGGAATATCAATGCGCCCTGCCGGGGATGGAGGCCACGCTTTGCTGTTTTGCGGATGCGCAGTTTGCCTGCGGCGGGCGCGTGTTGACCCTGCGCAGTTTATCGTCCTCCGCCCACGCCCTGACGGTGCTGGGCGCGGTCCGCTTCGCCCTGGGGGAAGATGGCCGCGGCACGGCGGCGCAGGCCCGTAACGGCCTGGTCGTCGCCCGGGGAGAGCTGCCCGGGGCGGCCTTTTTCCACCTGCCCGGCGGGGAAGGGACCACGGCGGAGAGCAGCGCCTACGGCGTGGGGGACGGCCCCCGGCACACGAATCCCGACGTTCCCGGCAGCGTGGGCCTGCTGCGGCGGGAAATCACCCTGCGTCCCGGCGAAAGCGTCACCCTGTGCTTCTGGCTGGGGTATATCGCGGAGGAAAAGGAGCTGCCCGCCCTGCTGCCGCGGCTCACCGCGGATCGCATCCAGGGGGCGCGAAATTATTGGCGGGATCAGCTGGATATCCTGCGCTTCCGTCTGCCCGACGGCCTGCTGAGCGACTGGCTGGGGGGCTTTTTGCCCTATCAGGTCCGGGCCTCCCGGCTTTTCATGCGGGCGGGCTTCTGGCAGCCCGGCGGGGCCTGGGGCTTCCGGGATCAATTGCAGGACATGCTGGCCCTGCTGTTCACCGAGCCCGGGCGGGTGCGGGCTCATCTGCTGCTGTGCGCCTCCCGGCAATACGCGGAGGGGGACGTGCAGCATTGGTGGCATCCCGGCGGGGCGGGGGTGCGCACGCGCATCACGGACGACCGCCTATTCCTGCCCTGGGTGCTGGCGCGGTACGTCCACGTCACCGGGGATAACGGCATATTGGATATTTCCGTGCCCTTCCTGGTTTCCCCGCCCTTGGCGGAGGGGGAGCGGGACCGCTACGAGCTGGCGGAGCCCGGGGACAGCGCACCTTTGCGGGAGCATTGCCTGCGGGCCATCCACAGCCTGCGGTACGGCCCCCACGGCATCCCCCTGATGGCGGGAGGCGACTGGAACGACGGCATGAACGCCGTGGGCGGAGAAAGCGCCTGGCTGGGGTTCTTTTTGATCATGGTCCTGCGGGACTTCGCGCCCCTGTGCGACGAAAGAACAAGGGATCAGCTGGACCGCCGCCGCATCCATCTGCAAACCGCCATGCAGGCCGCCTGGACGGGCCGGTGGTTTCTGCGGGCCTGGTACATGGACGGGCGCACCCTGGGCGCGCCGGACAGCGAGGTGCCCCGCATCGACCTGATCAGCCAGAGCTTCGCGGCCTTCGCGGGCATGCCCCGGGATCAGGTGGGCAAGGCTCTGGACGCCGCCTGGGAGCTGCTGCATCGGGAAAACGGCGTGACCCTGCTGCTGGACCCGCCTTTTACGCCCGAGGAAAAGGCCGGGTACATCGGGGCCTATCCGCCGGGGGTGCGGGAGAACGGCGGCCAATACACCCACGCCCTGCCCTGGTTCATGCGGGCGCTGCTCCAGCAGGGCCAGACCGAACGGGCCTGGCAGCTGCTGCGCGAGATTCTGCCCTACGCCCACAGCGACACCCCGGAAAAGGCCCGGCAGTACCGGGCGGAGCCCTATGTGCTGGCGGCGGATATCACGCCCCAGGGCCGGGGCGGCTGGACCTGGTACACCGGCAGCGCGGGGTGGCTCTATCAGGTGTTCCTGTGCGATTTTCTGGGCTTTGACCGCCGGGGCGACGCCGTGCGCCTCAGCCCTCGCCTGCCCAGCCATTGGGACCGCTTCACCCTGATCTACCGGGTGGGCCGCAGCCGCTACCTGCTCACCGCCGCCCGGGACGTGCCCTACATCACCCTGGACGGCGAAAAGCAGGTGGGGGCCTACGTGGACATCCGGGACGACGGGGAGGAGCATGAGATACGGTTTCCGGTGAACACATAATAACAAACCAGCAATTGTCAAGGGAGACGTTCGAGGCCGCGGAGGCCTCGAACGTATTCTCCTTGCCAATTTCCGCTTGTTATTTCAGCTCTTTCCTCAGCTTTCCCTCATCCGCGCCGGGCATCACCCGCGTCAGGTGGGCCACCATGCGCTCAAAGGATTCCTCGGGGGTGCGGTCATTGCGGATGGCCCAGAAGTCCGCCCCCAGCCAGACGTCGGCCAGGTCGATGACGGCGTTGCCCCAGCCGTAGGGGGCGCCGTCCTTGGCGCGGTCATACTGAAAATCGCTGGTGACCACGTAGGTCTGCATTTGCAGGCGGGCCAGCACGGTGTCATAGCCCTTGGTAAAACCGCATTCCCGCTTGGCGTACTTGGAGAGCACCCCCGGGTGCGCCGCCAGGTAATCCATCAGCATCCGGTCGTGATAGGGGGCCAGGCCGTCGTCCACCCGCTCGTCCCAGGCGTAGCCCTCCCGCCGCCAGTTGGCCAGATCGGGGAACCAGCGGGGGCTGATGAAGGCGGCCTTGCGGCGGATGAACTTGCCGTACACACAGATTTTTTCCGCCGCCAGCGGGCCCTTCCATTCCCAGGGGCCGGGAAGGCTGGTGAACCAGCAGGCGGGGTCGATGTTCTCCTCCACCGACCAGCCGGGGACGCTGTTGGTGAAGAAAGGCAGAATGCCCACCTGATCGATCAGGCGGGCCAGATCGTCTTGGGTGTGGATCATATCATTTGTCCAGCCTGGCGCTGGCCTCCTCCCCGATTCAGAAGTATCATCATAATTCGCCGCAAAAGTGCGGCTTTCCTTCCTTTGCGCGCAAAATCAGCCCCTTGCAAGGGGCCTGGATGAACATGAAAGGCATGTGTGAAAAAACTTGGTATCCACTTCTTTATCCTTGGGGCCGCCGCGGGAATAGCCCACCCGCGTGGCCTGCTGGTAGTAGAACGCGGCCACATGCTTGTAAACCGCCGTCTCCACCACCTTGCCCAGTTCCTCGGGATCGTATATGGTTTTCAGCCACTTATCCCAGCCGCTGGCGTATTGGATCTCATCAAAGAAATAATAGGCGTCCTGGGTGGGCCACGCGTTTTCGTGGTAGCAATCCAGGATGTCGCTGAGATTGCTCAGCTTCAGCATGGGGTGATCCAGCGAGATAAAAACGATTCGCTCCGGCGCGACGCCGCGCTGCAGCAGCGTATCGATCATCTGATATTCGATGATGGTTTTGCCCACGCGCCGCGTGCCCGTCAGCACCACTGTTCGGCGGCTATCCTGCTGATCCAGCCGCTTCATGGCCTCGTAATATGCAAATCGGCGGTTTTTTTGAGCAGCGCGGGCATGACATTTCCCGTCGTCCACCAGGGATTGAAAGCCCGCAATACCTTCATGATCTGTTCGGGCGTCGTGATGGCCACAGCAATCACCTCCGATGGGCCCGCTTATACTCCGACGGGGTCATGCCTGTGCGCTGACGGAAGGCATTGATGAAGGAGGACATGCTGTGAAAGCCGCTGGCATCAAAGGCAAAGGACACGCTTTTGCCCTCCTCCAGCAGCCCTTTGGCGTAGCCGATCTTCTGGTTCAGCAGGTATTCCGACAAATGCATATTATAGTACTGCCGGAAGATCCGGCTGACGTATTCCCGGCTGTAATAGAAATGGCTGGCGATATCGGCCACATTCTGGATAGACTGGAAATGCTGATCCACATATTCCCGCAGGCTGCGGACACTGCCGGGGATATCGGCAATGCGGCTGCTGTTGACGTCAGAATAATGGGCGGCGAGGAAAAACAATTCCAGGATCAGGCTGTATGCCGTCAGGACGCTGTCGGTCTGCCAGAAGGCCAGGGTGTATTCCAGCTGCTGCAGCAGATAGCGGAATTCCGCCAGCTTTTCCGGGCGGACGTGATGGAAGGAGGGCGCCTCCTGGGCAAAGAAGGCAGGCGGCGCGCCGATGCCCAGATCGGAAAAAAACATAGGGGAAAAATAAAATACATAGCGCTCATACAGGCCGGCCTCCAGCAAACGGGCCGTGTGCTGGCAGCCCGGCGGGATCAGCAGGATATCGTCCGGGTGGGGCAGCATCTCCTGATCCGGGGAAACATAGGAAATGCTGCCGGTCACAAAAATATCCATTTCATAAAAGCTGTGGCTGTGCAGCTTTTCCGGGAAGCTGCTGGCCTCGTACCGGGTGCGGCGGTGGGAAAAAAGCAGATGCCGGCCCACATAAACATCCTCCCAACCCGAAAAGTTCTTGAACTTTTTCAGGCCGGGCTGCTCCGTGTGATCGGGAAAATAAAACCGGGCGATGTGATCCTGCTGATAATGTTTCATCTGGGAACCTCCATTTGATCACAAATCCGTAAATTTTAACGCACAGAAAAGAAAAAATTGCAAAATAATGATGATATAATATTGATTATAGATAAATTATCCATTATGTCAAGAAAGGTTGCGAAAAACGTGAACAGCAAACTGACGCTGATTTCGCATGAAGCCGATATATGCGTGGTGGGAGGCGGCATCGGCGGCATGTTCTCCGCCATTTCCGCCGCCCGCAATGGCGCAAAGGTGGTTTTGATGCAGGATCGGCCCGTGCTGGGCGGCAACGCCAGCTCGGAGATCCGCATGTGGATCTCCGGCGCGGGTACCCGGGTGAGAGATTTGCAGGAAACCGGCCTGCTGGAAGAGCTGCTGCTGGACAATATGTACCGCAATCCCAAGCGCAATTTTTCCATCTGGGACAGCCTGCTCTATGAAAAGGTGCGCTTTGAGCCCAACATTGAGCTGCTGCTCAATTGCAGCTGCTGCGATGCCGAAACGGCGGGCAGCCGCATCGTTTCGGTGACAGGGTTCCAGCTGACCACCTACCAATGGCACCAGGTGCGGGCGAAGATTTTCATCGATTGCTCGGGGGACAGCATCCTGGCTCCCCTCAGCGGGGCGGAATTTCGCATGGGCCGGGAAAGCAAGGCGGAATTCAACGAGGAATTCGGTCTGGAGGAGGCGGACGGCCACACCATGGGCATGAGCATCCTGCTCCAGGCCCGGGAGACCGATCACCCCGTCTCCTATACCCCGCCCTCCTGGGCCTACACCTTCAAAACCGACGAGGAAATGAACTTCAAGCCCCACGACCTGTACCAGATCAACACCAACTTTTACTGGATCGAGCTGGGCGGCATGGAGGACAGCATCGGCGACACCGAAAAGGTGCGGGACGAGCTGCTCAAAATCGCCTTCGGCGTGTGGGATCATATGAAAAACCAGGGCGACCACGGGGCCGAAAACTGGGAGCTGGAATGGGTGGGCTTCCTGCCCGGCAAGCGGGAAAGCCGCCGGTACGTGGGCGACTATGTCCTCAACCAGAACGACGTGGAAAACCATCCCGTTTTCCCCGATACCGTGGCCTACGGCGGCTGGCAGATCGACAATCATCTGCCCGGCGGCTTCCGCATGGGCGGCCATGCAGGCAGCCACCTGCAGAAGCGGCGGCTGTCCGAGCCCTACGGCATCCCCTACCGCTGTCTGTATTCCAGGAACATCGATAACCTGATGTTCGCGGGCCGCAACATCAGCACCACCCATCTGGGGCTGAGCACCAGCCGGGTCATGGGCACGGTGGGCGTGCTGGGCCAGGCGGCGGGCACGGCGGCGGCCATTGCCGTAAGGAACGGACTCACGCCCCGGGAGGCGGGGCAGCAGCGGATCGGGGAGATCCAGGCCCAGCTGATGGAGGACGACTGCTTCCTGCCCGGCTTCCGCCGCCAGATTCCCGAGGTGAGCAAAAACGCCGTCCTTACCTGCGATTACGGTGATTGCTCCGCCCTGCACAATGGCCTGGACCGCCGCATCTGGGGCAACGACAACGGATACTTCGGCAAGACCAACAACGCCATCACCTACACCTTCCGGGAGCCCACCCGCCTGCGCCAGTTCCGTCTGGTGGTGGACAGCGATCTGAACCGGGAATACGTGGAGGGCAACCCCGACGGACTCAACACCTCCTCCGTGCTGTTCTACCCCCGCAGCTACAACGGCACCACCTTCGGCTTCCCCCAATGCCTGCTCAAGTCCTTCCGCGTGGAGGCCCTGGACGCCGCAGGACAATGGCAGACCGTATACGAGACCCACGAAAACCACCAGCGGCTGGTGCGCCAGGCCATCGACGTGACCACCACGGCCATCCGCCTCATCCCCCTGTCAACATATCAAAGCGAAAGAAAATGCACGGATTACGGCAGCTCCACCGCGCACATTTTCGCCTTTGATGTGAAATAAGAACGTTACAAAAAACAAGGAGGTAACCCAATGAAAAAGCTGACTGCCATCCTGCTGGCCCTCGTGATGCTGGCAAGCTGCGCCCTGGCCCTGGCCGAAGCGCCGAACACCGAACTGACGGGCGAGATCACCTTCTACACCGCCTTTGCCGGCGCCAACGGCACGGACGCCCTGATCGCCCAGTTCAACGAGCTCTACCCCAACGTGAAGGTCAACTACGAAGTGTACAAGAACAGCTCCGACGGCAACGTGGGCCTGGATACCGCCATCATCGCCGGCGGCCAGGTGGACGTGCTGCTGAGCTTCGGCGTGTCCAACACCGCCAAGCGCTGGCAGAACGGCCTGCTGATGGACCTGACTGACCGCCTGGCGGCGGATGGTCTGGACCTGGTGGAAAACTGGGGCACCGACGCCTATCAGTATGAGGGCCGCACCTATGTGTTCCCCTCCGGCGGCCTGTCCGTCTACGTGGCCATCAACCTGGACAAGTGGGAAGCTGCCGGTCTGGGCGAGCTGCCCACCGCCTGGACCTGGGATGAGTATCTGGCTGCCTGCGAAAAGCTGACTGAGCGGGACGCGGACGGCAAGGTGCTGGTCAACGGCGGCGGCGACTTCAACCAGATCGACTACTGGACCTACGCCGTCCGTCAGGCCAAGGGCAAGAACGTATTCTACAACGCCGAAGGTCTGAGCGACTTTGACAATCCCCTGTTTGCCCAGGCGCTGCATCACGAAGTGGACGCCGCGGCCTCCGGTATCTGGCACTCCAAGGCCGTGTACCAGTCCGACAGCACCCGCTCCCGCAACCTGTTCCTGCAGGGTGAAATCGCCACCACCATCGAATCCATCCTGACCCGCTATATCGTGGCCGGCGCCCCCACCTTCCGCATCGGCTATGCTCCCTATCCCACCTTTGAAAAGGATCAGACCAACTACATGGCGGGCAGCAACCCCAACTCCTTCATCGCCGTGGCCGCCAACACCCAGTCTCCCGACGCCGCCTATGCCTTCGCCAAGTTCGCCGCCACCTACGGCAACAAGTACATGTATGCCGCCGGTCACGCCACCACCTGGACGGGCGTGAACCCCGACGAGGTGCTCTCCGTGGTGTTCGGCAGCGAGGAAGAGGCCGCCAAGTGGGTGGATACCGAGAGCTTCATCCGCTGCGTGGTCGCCGCCGGCGAGCCTGCCTACTCCGAGGATTACATCGTGGCCTACACCGACATGCAGTTCCTGGTGGACGAATATACCATGTATGTGCTCAACGGCGAAATGACCGTGGAAGACGCCCTGGCTGAAATGAAGCTGCTGGGCGACGAAGCCATCGAGGAAGCCCGCTGACCGGAAACAAACCCTGAAATTTCGGGCGCATTGCGGCTTGCCGCAATGCGCCCGCCTCCATGGGGGAAGTACGATGAATAAAAAGCATGAAGCCCTGGCCGGATGGCTGTTCCTTCTGCCCGCGCTGACGATCTTCGCCGCGCTGGTGGTACTGCCCGTGATCATGTCTCTGCTCCTGTCCTTTACCGAGTGGAATTTTCTCTCGGGTGTCCAGGGCATCAGCTGGAAGGGCGCGGCCAACTTCACCCGTCTGTTCACCCGGGATCGAAAATTCATGCTGGCGCTGACCAACACGGTGTTCTACGCCTTCACCACCGCGCCCATCAGCATCGCCATCGGCCTGCTGTTCGCCTTCATGCTCAACGACAAGGTGTACCTGCGCAAGGTGAACCGCATGTTCTTCTTCATCCCCTACATCTGCAGCATGGTGGCGCTGGCGGCGGTGTTCCGCTTCCTGTTCCGGGTGGACGGGCCCATCAACGCCGTGGCAGGCGCGCTGTTTGGCGCCGAGCCCGTTCCCTGGCTCAACCGCACCTCCCTCAACCGTATTCCCGTGGTGTGCGTCATGATCTATGCCGCCACCGGCTACAACCTGATCGTGTACATGGCGGCCCTGCAAAACGTGCCCCGGGAGCTGTATGAGGCCGCCATGGTGGATGGCGCGGGCCCCCTGCGCCGGTTCTTCCGCATCACCGTGCCGCTGATCTCTCCCACCACTTTCTATCTGCTGGTGGTGCGCCTCATCGCCGCCTTCAAGGCCTTCTCCGCCCTGAACATCATGGGCGTGAGCAAAACGGCCCCCAGCCTGGTGACCGAGATCTACTCCAACGCCTTTGACTCCTACAAGTTTGGCTACGCCAGCGCCGAGGCCTGGGTGCTGGTGGCGGTGATCCTGGTGATCACCCTGATCCAGATGGTGGGCCAGAAAAAATGGGTGCATTACTGAGAGAGGAGGCAATGCCATGAAACGCAAATCGATCTGGATCCGCGCCGTCAATACCCTTTGGGTCACGGCCATCGGCATCCTGTTTTTGATGCCGCTGCTGTGGATGCTGTCCTCCTCCCTGAAAACCGGGCCCGAAGTGTTCGCCGCCAACTTCCGTTGGATACCGGACAAGGTGCAATGGATCAACTATGCCCAGGTATGGACTCACGAGCGGGTGCCCTTCTGGCGGCTGTACGGCAATTCGCTGTTCATCGCCGTGGTGAGCACGGTGGGCGAATTGATCGTGGCCTCCATGGCCGGCTATTCCCTGGGCAAGATCGAGTTCAAGGGCCGCAACCTTGTGTTTATCGTCATGCTGGTCACCATGATGATCCCGGCTCAGGCCACCATCGTGCCGCGTTTTGTGATCTTCAAATCCATGGGTCTGTACAACAACATCTGGGCGCTGATCTTTCCCGCCTGGTTCAACGTGACCTCCATCTTCCTGCTGCGCACCTTCTATATGAGCCTGCCCGGCGATCTGATGGAGGCGGCCAAGATCGACGGGGCCAGCTATTTCCAGATCTGGCTGCGCATCATGATGCCCCTGACCAAGCCCGCCATGGTGACGGCGGCGGTGCTGGCCTTCATCAATTCCTGGAACGAGTACCTGAGCGCCCTGGTGTTCCTGCCCACGGCGGAAAATTACACCGTGTCCCAGGGCATCCAGTATTGGATGTCCATGTCCGATGACCATAACCTGATGATGACCGCGGCGGCCAGCGCCATCCTGCCCGTCATCGTGCTGTTTCTGTTTACCCAGCGGTATTTTGTGGAGAGCATCGCCACCACAGGCGTGAAGGGATAAAACAATGGATGTACGATTGATCGCCCACCGGGGCTATGCCATTCATGCGCCGCAGAACAGCGCCGAGGCCTTTGAGGCGGCGGGCAGGCTGGGCTTCTGGGCCATAGAGACCGACGTGCGCCGAACCCTGGACGGGGTGCTGGTATGCTGCCATGACGCCACGGTGGACAGCATGTTCTGCGGCAGCGGGGAGATCAGCGCCCTGCCCTGGGACGCGCTGCGGCGCCTGACCTTCCGGGAGGACAAGAAAAACGGCAGCGTCCGCAAGGAGGGCATGCCGCTGTTCCGTACCTATTTGTCCATTTGCAAGGCCCATGGCGCCCTGCCCTTCATTGAGCTGAAAACCATGGACACGGAGGCCGTGCTGGCCGAAGCCCGGCAGTTTTTTGACGATGGCGAGCTGGTGATCTCCAGCTCCCGTATGGAACACCTGCGCATGGCCCGCCGCTTATCTCCCGCCGTGTTTCTGCATCATATTTTCTCAGACGAGGCCTCCATCCGGGAGCTGGCGGGCATGGGGCCCGCAGGCTGCTCCCTGAATCAGCCCGATCTGAACGCCTTTGATCCCGCCTGGGTGGGGCGTGTCCATGCTTGCGGGCTGCAATTGTGCCTGCGTGCCGGGGATACCCCCGACGCCGTGCGGCGCATGGTCGCCCTGGGGCTGGATTACGTGCCCACCAATTGCGTTTATCCGGCGCTGGTGTAACAGCAAAACAAAAAGGGGTGCGCGCTTTGAAGGCGCGTGCCCCTTTTTGGGTCCAATCAGATCTTCAGCCGTTCCATTACGTCATTTCCGCCCCGGCCAAAGTAATCCGACAGCGCTTTGTATTCCCGGTAGAGCGCGTCATACACCGCGCCCGCCGCGGGATCTGGGGTATACCGGATAAAGTCCCGGCAGTGCATGGCGTCCACGGCGGCAAAGATATCCGAAAAGCCCGTGGCGTGCCCTGCCGCAGCGGCGGCGTAGATGGCCGCACCCAATGCAGGGGCTTGCCTGCAGCGGCTGACGCGCAGGGGCTTGCCCAGCACGTCGGCGTAGATCTGCATCATCAGGGGATTTTTGCCGGCGATGCCGCCGCAGGCGGTAAGGCTCTGCACCCGAACCCCGGCCTGCTCATAGGCCTCCAGGATGGCCCTGGCTCCGAAGGCGGTGGCCTCCAGCAGCGCCCGGAAGATATGCTCCGGGCGGGTTTGCAGCGTCAGTCCCAGCATCAGGCCGGACAGACGGCTGTTGGCCAGGGGCGATTTGTTGCCGTTGAACCAGTCCAGGGCCAGCAGCCCCGTCTCCCCGGGGGCCAGGCCCGCGGCCAGCTGGCTCAGATAGGCCTGGGGCGTCAGCCCCGCTTCCCGGGCTGCCCGGGCGTAATCCTCCGGCAGCCCGTTGTCCGCGAACCATTGGAAGCAATCTCCCACGCTGGCCTGTCCCGAGGCATAGCCCCACAGGCCCGGATAATAGGTATCCGGCAGGCAGGCCGTAACGCCCTGCACCGGGCGTCGTTCGCTGTTTAACAGCATAAAGGCCGTGGAGGTGCCGATCACCAGCATGGCCTGGCCCGGCGCGCAGATCCCCAGGGCTGCCATGGGCGTGTAGCCGTCCATCTGGGCCGGGGTCACGGCGATGCCGGGCCGCAGGCCCAGGCGCCGTGCCATGGGCGCGCACAGCGTCCCCGCCAAGGTGCCGGGGGCCAGAGGCGTGACGCCCCAGCGATCCGCCAGGCAGCGCCGGGGCAGATCGCCCAATACGCCTGCGTAGCCTGCCTTGCTCCACAGCGCCTTGGCGGCGGCCATGGAAGCGCTGATCACCGGCTTGCCCGCCAGCAGCGAAACGATGTAATCCCCGGCCTCCACAAAGGCGTCCGCCGCGTCGAACACGGCGCGGTCCTCCTCATATACCTGCAATACCTTGGCCGCCAGGCACTCCGGCGAAATGCGTCCGCCGTACAGGGCCAGATCGACGCCCTGCTCCCGGCAAAGGGCCGTGAGGCGCTCCGCCTGAGCCGCCGCGCCGTGATGCTTCCACAGCTTGCACCAGGCGTGGGGCTGCCCCGCAAAGGCCGCATCCAGGCACAGAGGCCGAAAAGCGGCGTCCACCGGGAGCACCGTGCTGGCGGTGAAATCCACGCCGATGCCCGCCACCTGCTCCGGGGATACGCCGCTTTGTTTCAATAAAGCAGGCACCACCGTTTCCAGCGCCTGCACATAGTCCGCGGGATGCTGCAAATACCATCTGCCTGTCAGCTTCGTGCCATCCGGCAGGGCATGCTCCAGGATCCCATGCGGATAGGCCAATTCCGCCTCCGCCGCCACGCTGCCGTCCAGGGCGGCCAGCACGCCCCGGCAGCTCAGGGAGCCGTAATCCAACCCGATGGTATAAAGCGTGTCACTCATGCATGGCCTCCCGGGCCGCGTCCACGCTGAACAGGCCCACGTCGCCGCCGCCCCAGGCCGTCAGATCGGACAAAACCACCTGCCGGGCCTCCGCGGGCAGCGGGATCAAGAGCAGGGCGCGGCGATTGTTCTCCACCCGGAACACGGCATCCCCCGCCGTCACGGTGCAGCTTTTCAGCAGCCGGGCAGGCATGGAGACCCGGGCCTCGGGCCAATCCACGTGGGTGCGCATGGCAAATTTCTGGTAGCGGCTGTCGGCGGAAATGCTCTCCCGGGAGAAGTCGGGGTCCAGGGCCAGCCGCAGGGCGGAAACGGGGCCATGGAGCGTCAGCGTCAGGCTCCCGCCGCCGGGCAGAACGACGCAGTTGGCGTCCTCGCCATGGGGGCGCTCCCAGCCGTTTTCCAATATGGCGCGGTCTGCTTCGCCGATTTCCGCCGTCACCCGCCCGGTTTGCTGCCGCAGATGGCCGGGAATGAAGCAGCCGTCCTCCAGCAGCATCTGCTGCAATTCCGCCATGTGCCGCGCCGTCACCTCGGCGGGCAGGCAGCCGTGCCGCAGGGCTACCGCCGCGCCCGTGCCCGCCGCCTGCCCCATCACGGCGCAGGTGGCCATCACCCGGGTGGAGGACAGGGCCATGTGGGTGGCGCTGATGTTGCGGCCCGCGAACAGCAGGTTGGGCACGTTGTCCGAATACAGGCAGCGAAAGGGGATCTGGTACGGGGTCGCGGGGGTGATGTGCTTGGAGGAATAGCCCATATAGCGCAGGCCCTGAGGGCTGTGGTTGTCCATGGTCCAGCCGCCGAAGGCCACCGCGTCCGGGAAGGTGTGCCCCTCCTCCAGATCCCGCTGGTTCAGGATATAGGGCCCCACGCAGCGGCGGCTTTCCCGCTTGCCGGGCAGGAAGCCCACCCATTCCAGCTCCCAGTTTTCCATGCCGTGGTCACCCCGGTTTTTGAGGTGATCCCACACGCCGTAGGCCACCCGCAGCAGCTCCTCGTTGATCTGCTGGGCGTCGCGGAGGGTGTCCATTTCGCCGCCCAGCTCGATCCACCAGAAGTTGATGCCCGATTCCGGTACGTCGTGCTTTTTGAGGTACATGCTTTCGTCGTCGGGATAGACATAAGCCCATTCCGGCGGCGTGAAGGGACAGGGATGATCCGTTTTGCGGGCCTCGATGAGGCAGCTGGAGCCCATGGTGCATGCGTCCGCCGTCTCCGGCGCGGCGTACTCGTCAAATTCCGCCTGGCCTTCCCGGCCCACCCGATAGCGGGCCCCGGAAAGCTCCGCCAGGATGCTGTCGCCGGAGCAATCCATGAAAAGCTCCGCCCGCACGGTATGGAAGGTGTAGCTGTTCAGCTGCCAGCCGGTGACGGAGACGATGCGCTCGCCCTCCTTTTCGCAGCCCAGGCAGGTGGTATTCAGCAGCAGCGTCAGGTTTTTTTCCTCCCGCGCCAGCTGATACAGCACCGAATCCCAGATGGAATAATTCATGGTGGGATTGCGGTAGATGTTCTCCAGCTCCGCCTCCTGTAATAGGCCCGTTTCCCTGTTTTCCTTGCCGTGGGAGCCCCGCACCCACATGCGGATTTCGCTGGAAGCGTTGCCTCCCAGCATGGGACGGTCCTGCATGAGCAGCACCCTTGTCCCGTGCCGCGCGGCGGATACCGCCGCGAACAGGCCCGCCAGGCCGCCGCCCACCACGCAAAGCTGCACGTCGTAACGCCGTGTTTCCTTGGCTGTCAGCATAGATAACGCTCCTATCTTTTATCCCTTCACGCCCGAGGTGGCGATGCCCTCCACAAAGTAGCGCTGGCAGAAGATGAACAGGATGACCACCGGGATGATGGCGCTGGTGGCGGCGGCCATGTTCAGGTCGTAGCGCTGCAGATCGTCCAGCATGTACCAGCGGATCACCTGGGAAATGGTGTACAGGGGCTTTTTGATCAGGAAGATCAGGGGAGCCATGTACTCGTTCCAGCAGCTGATGAAGGAGAGCACCATGAGGGATATCAGCGAGGCCTTGGTCAGGGGCAGCAGGATCTGGCCGAAGATGCGCAGATGCCCCGCGCCGTCGATCTTGGCCGCCTCCATCAGATCGTCCGGCAGGCCGATATAGAACTGGCGCAGCAGGAAGATGGCGGTGGCGTTGAAAAAGTGGGGCAGGATGATGGCCCACAGGTTATTGTACAATCCCACGGTCTTGAACAGGATGAAGCGGGGCACGATGGTCACCTCGGTGGGCATCATCATGGTGGCCAGGAACAGGACGAACACCACCTGCTTGCCCTGGAACCGCACCTTGGCAAAGGCGTAGGCCGCCATGGAGGAGATGATCAATTGAACCACGGTGCCGATCACGGTGATGAAGGCCGTGTTCAGGTAGGCCTTGAACATGCTCACGTCGGGATCCGTCCACACGGCGGCATAATTGCCCCATTTCCACTCCCGGGGCAGCCATTGCCAGTTGCCCGCAAAGACCTCGTTGGTATTCTTGAGGGAGCTGGTGACCATCCAGATCAGCGGCAGCAGGAAAGCCAGGGCAAACACGGCGATGATCAGGGTTTTGACCAGCGTTATGGCAAATTCACGCTTTTTCATGGTGATCGCCCCCTTTCTCAGTAATGCACCCATTTTTTCTGGCCGCCGAAGTTGATGGCGGTAAAGAGTATGATGATCAGCAGCAGCACCACGGACTGGGCCGAGGCATAGCCATGGGCGTAATCCGAGAAGGCCGAGCTGTATATTTCCTGTACGATGGACGTGTTGGACGCGATGGAGGAGCCCATGGTGAACACGTTGACGGAGCCGAAAATCTTGAAAATGGCGATGAGGCGGACGATAACCAGATAGAAGGTGGTGGGGGACACCATGGGCAGCGTGATGCGGGTGAACTGCTGGAAGCCGCTGGCGCCATCGATGGTGGCGGCCTCGTAGAGGCTGCGGGGCACGTTTTGCAGGGCGGCCATATAGATGATCATGACATAGCCCAGGGAGGTCCAGATGACCAGGAAGATAATGGGAATCTTGCTCAGGCTGGGCTCCACCGTCCATTTCCATGGCTCGGCGATCCAGCCCAGGCCCATCAGCGCGCGGTTGACCAATCCGTCCTCCCGGAACAGGAACTTGAACACCGCGCCCAGGGCCACGATGGAGGAGATATAAGGGATAAAGAAGGCCAGACGCAGGGGCTTTTTGCAGAAGACCCGGCCGTTGAGCAGGTAGGCGATTACCAGGCCCAGGACGATGGAGGCCGGCACAGTGGTGAAGGCGTAGACAAAGGTGTTGCTGATGGACTGCATAAAGCGGCGGTCCCTCAGAATGGCGCGGAAATTGTCCAGGCCGATCCAGCTGATATACTTTCCCAGCTTGGCAAGGCTGCGCACCTTCAGAAAGTTGAACTCGGTGAAGGACAGGATCAGCGTCAGGAAAAAGGGAAACGCGATGAGCAGCACATACGTCACCAGGGCGGGCATCACAAAGGCGTACCCGGCGATGTTTTCCTTGATTTGATTTTGATTGCGGTATTTCCTTGCCATGGGAAGACCTCTTTTCTCAGTGGTGGAAAGAAGGCGGAGGAGCGGCACGCGCCCCTCCGCCTGTTGCCTGAAAGGGATCAGCGCTCGGCAGCGATGGCCTCGTCCGCCAGCTTGGTCAGTTCGGCCAGGGCTTCCTCGGGGCTCATCACGTCGTTGAGCGCGTACATGGTATACTCGGCCATGAGGGAATTGACCTTGGAGTAGGCGGTCAGCTCGTCCTCATAGTAGGAGGGATTGGTGGACACGCCCACCACGCGCTTGAAGGATTCCACGTCCACAAACTTGGCGGCCTCTTCCTCGGAGCCAAACAGCAGGCTCAGGGCGGAACCGGCCTCGGTGCCCTTCCAGTTGGGCTGATGGCCGGCGGCGGCCAGGTACTTGACGCCGTAGGTGGAATACCACTTCAGGAAGGCCCAGGCAGCGGGGAAGTCTTCGTCGTCGGGATCCATGCAGATGCCGGCATGGGAGAAGGGAGAAACGCCGCTCATGTAGTTGGTCTGGCCTTTTTCAATGACGGGCCAGGGAGCAAAGCCGGTGATGAAGTCCACGCCGTAGTTGGCGGTGTCGGGCAGAAAGCGAACCATGTTGGGGGTCAGAGAGGAATTGCAGGTGCGCTCCACCAGGAAGGTCTGCTGGGATTGCAGGTTGTCGCCGCGGTAGATGGACTTGGGGAACCAGATCTTATCCACGATCTCGGCGTTGTATTCGTCCTGCAGGGCCTTGATGATCACGGGGTTGTCGAAGGAGCAGGTGCCGTCCTCATCGTAGTAGGCGTTCTTGCCCACCAGGGAGCCGTACACATAGGTGTAATAGTTCTGGCTGTGGTAGCTGGAGCCGCCGTACACCTTCACGGTGCCGTCCTCATTGTATTCGGTCATGGCCTTGGAGGCGGCGAAGTAATCGTCCCAGGTCCATTCGGTGGGCAATTCGCCCAGGCCGGCAGCGTTCCAGGCGTTCATGTTGATGGCCACATAGTAGCTCAGGCCGCCGCAGGGGAAGGTGTAGATGCAGTCGTCATACTTGAAGGCGTCGCTGCCCCAGTTTGCCACCAGGTCGATGCCCTCTTCTTCCACCAGGTCGGTCAGGTCCACGTACAGGCCGGCTTCCCAGCGCTTGTAGGCGTTGGAAAGGCCGAAGGAGGCCAGAACGTCCACTTCACCCGCCAGGATGGAGGTGTTGACGGACAGGTTGCCGTCGGAGTTGTTGTTGTAGGTGTTCAGGTTCACCTTGATGTTGGGGTAGATGGAGTTGAAGTCCGCGATCAGCGCGTCCATGCCCTGGGAGCCCTTGAAGGGCATCCAGAAGGAGATCTCGCCGGAGATGGAAGTGTCGTCTTCCAGTATCCAGCTGGTGATGTCTTCGCCCTCGGCGAAGGCAGCGAGCGTGGGCAGCAGCATCAGCGCCGCCAGCAGCAGACAGAGAACCTTTTTCATTTCGGAATCCTCCTTTTTATTTGATCACCGGGCCTTGACCCGGTAATTCACACTTTTGAAGCGCTCCAAATTAAGCGAATAAAGCATTTTTGCGCTTTTTTCTATATATTTTACAAAAACGCTTTGTTTTCCCGCAGGCAGCGGCGCAGCGCCTGGACGTCCAGGCTCCGGGGCGTCACGCCCTGCTTCACCGCCATGGCGGCGGCGGTACCCGCGGCCTGGCCCATACCCATGCAGGGCGGCATCACGCGGATGGCCCCGGCGGCGGTGGAATCGGCGCTGACGCAGCGACCGGCCACCAGCAGGTTCTCCACCCCCACAGGCAGCAGGCTGCGGTAAGGAATGCCGTAATAATCGCCGGTGATGGGCATGTATTCATTGCTGGTGGGGCCGAAGCGCCCGTGGACGTCCACGGAATTGGCGGCCAAAAGGATGCTGTCCTCCGGCACCTGGGCGGAGATCAGATCCTCTCCCGTCAGCCGGTAGTCGCCCCGGATGTGGCGGCTCTCCCGGATGCCCACATAGGAGGCCGTGCTCCTGAGCCGGGCGTTCTCACACCCGGGCACATATTTATTGAGGAAGTTCATGATGATTTCCGCCTGGCGGCGGCCCGCCACCTCAGCGGCGGAGAGGCTTTCATTATCGGTGCTGTCCACCCCCATGATCCGGGAGGTGTTGATGCACCATTCGTCCGGCCGGGGCTGGCGGAACATGCCGATGGACACCCGCTGCAGGGGCCAGTCGCCCCTTTCCCGTGCCTGGGACACCCGCCAATGCAGGGAGCGGTAGTTGACGCCGTCCTTGCGGTAGAAATTGTGGATGTTGGCCTGGATATCGGCCTCCAGGGCCTGGGCGTCCACGCCGTACACGTGGAAAAACATGGTGGCGGGCTGGATGAGGCCCAGTTCCTCGTTGCCCATCTCAAAGGGCACCCCCGCCCGGGCGGCCACGTCGCCGTCGCCGGTGCAGTCGATGAACACCTTGCCCCGGATGATCTCGATGCCCCGTTTGGAGGAGACCACGATCCCCACGGGGGCGTTCCCCTCCATGACGGGTTTCAGGAAATCGGTATGGAACAGCACCTTGACCCCGGCCTCCTCCATCATATCGTCCATCACGCGCTTGAGGCCCTCGGGCTCAAAGGGCGTCACATGGTCGTGGCCCACCACGATCCAGGAGGTGAAGCCCGTGCCCGCCCGGACGGTGGAGGGATGCAGGGCCCAGCCCCGCGCCACCATGCGGTCCACGATCTCCTCAAACAGACCGCGGATGATCATGTTTTCGCCCTTGCGGTCATAGCAGGTCATAAAGGGGCCCACCAATCCCCGGGTGGCGCTGCCTCCCAGGAAACCGCCCTGCTCCACCAGCAGCACCCGCACGCCCTGCCGGGCCGCGGCGATGGCGGCGCACATGCCGGAGGGCCCGCCGCCGATGACGATCACATCGGCGCGCAGCGTATCCCGTTCCGGTGTCAAATCAAACTGCGGCATAAAATAACCCCTCCAAATCGCGTATCAGCGCGTCATCACGCTGTCTCTGTATACCATATAGGGCGGAATGCTGATGTTCTTCACCGGGCGCTCCGGCTCCCGGATGCGCGCCAGCAGACACTGGGCCGCCTGCCGTCCCATCTCCTCCTTGCGGATGTTGACGCTGGTCAGCGCCGGGGTGGCGTAGCCGCACACCGAGGAATCCTCATAGGCGATGATGGACAATTGATCCGGCACCCGTACGCCGATCTCGTACAGATACCGCATGGCGCCCAGGGCGCTCTGGCCGTTGGCTGCCACGATGGCGTCCGGGCGGTTGCCCGCCTCCCAGAAGGAGCGGAAGGCGCGATAGGCGCTGGCGCCGTTGTTGGAGGTGGACTGGATGTTCCATTTTTCCCGGAAGGGCGTCCCCGCCTCCTCCAGCGCCCTGCGGAAGGCCTCCAGGCGCAGGTTGCGGGTGTCCAATTGGGCGGAGCAGTTGAGCAGGCAGATATTTTGATGGCCCGTGTTCAGCATATCCCGCATGGCCAGGGCCACGCCCTCGCCGGGATCGGCGTAGATGGAGTCGAACTCCTCCTCAAAGCAGCCCACGCCCACCAGCACAAAGGGCAATCCCGTGTCCCGCAGGGCGCTGAGAAACTCCATGCTGTAAGGGCGCGCCACCACAAACAGGCCATCCACCCGCTTTTCGGTGACTACCCGGGGCAGGGTGGTCGCGTCCGGGCTGCAAACGAAGTTTTCGGTGATCAGGCCGTAATCCGTCCCGGCCAGGCCCGCCATGATGCCGTTGAATATATTGAAGGAGCACAGGCCGATATGCTGATCGCTGTCATAGGAGACCTGGGTGCTGTTGTGCAGGTAATCCTTCATAAAAATGACGCCCAGGTTGTTGGTCACCCGGGCGGACAGCCCCCGGGCGTTGCTGTTGGGCACGTAATTGATCTCGTGGATCACCTGCTCCACCAGGCGGCGGGTGTCCTCCTTGACCAGCTTGCTGTGATTGAGCACCAGGGAAACCGTGCTGCGGGAGACGCCGGCACGCTTGGCGACATCATTGATGGTAGGCAAGCGAGTTCCCTCCGATCTGCGGCAAAATAAAGAAAAAACAACTGTTTCAGGTTTTTGGATCGCTCTTATTGTTTACAGTGTATCACCGGCGGAACAAATTGTCAACCCCATTTTTAGAACGTTCCAAAAATTAATTCTGGCCTCTTGACAAGGCGCGCGAAATGGTTCTATACTCATGACAGCGGGTTTTTTCCGTTTTGTTTAGATCGTTCCAAATTCCCGGTGAGAGAGGGCGTGCAATGATGGAGCAGCTTCAAGGCAGTTATCCCCATACCTATGACGTGATCGTGGCGGGCGGCGGACCCGCAGGCGTGGCCGCAGCCGTTTCCGCCGCCCGGCTGGGAGCCAGAACCGCTCTGGTGGAGCGCTTCGGCGTGCTGGGCGGCATGCTGACCTCGGGTCACGTGCAGCCCATCCTGGGCCGGGCGGAGGGCCGCACCATGTACGACGAGATCGTGGCCCTTTTGCAGGAGGGCCATCCGGACGCGCCCCGCGTCAAGACCCGCAACGGCGACGAGATCGGCCTGGATCTGGAGGAAGCCAAGCTGCGGCTGCTGGATCTGTGCCTGAAAAACGGCGTATACGTGTACCTGCAAACCCCGGTGGTGGCCCCTGTCCTGGAGGGCAGGCGCGTCACCGGCCTGCAGATCTGCACGCCTCAGGGCCTCGAGACCCTTTCTGCCCACGCTGTGGTGGACGCCACCGGCGACGGCTTTGTGGCCGCCCTGGCGGGCGCGCCCTATGAGGTGGGCCGCGCCGACGGCCGCTGTCAGCCCGCCACCCTGGAATTCACCGTGGACAACGTGGACGAGGGCCCGCATTTTGCCTGCTATGGCGGCAGCGACCCCGTGCTCTTGCCCGACGGGCGCAGATACAGCGAGGTGTGCAAGGAGGCCTGTGCCCGGGGCGAGCTGCCGGAAAACGTCAGCATCGTGCGCATCCACTACACCCTGCATCCGGGCGAGCGCAGCATCAACGCCACCCAGGCCAACGGCTTTGACACCCTGACGCCGGAGGGCGCCGTGGGCGCGGATTATCTGCTGCGGCGGCAGGTGGCGCCCATCCTGGCCTTCCTGCGCAAATACGCGCCGGGCTTTGCAAACTGCCGCCTGCGCTCCACCGCCACCGCCCTGGGCGTGCGGGAAAGCCGCCGGTTCGTGGGCGAATACGTGCTCTCCGACCAGGACGTGGAAAAGGGCGCGCGTTTCCCCGACGTGGTGGTACACAGGGCCTGGTTCCTGATCGATATTCACAATCCCGCCGGCGGCGGCCAGGCGGAGCGCCATTCCCAGCCCGCGACGCCCTATGATATCCCCTACCGCAGCCTGGTGCCCCTGCAGGCGGACGGCCTGCTGCTGTCGGGCCGCAACATTTCCGGCACTCATCGGGCCCATGCTTCTTATCGCGTGATGGGCGTGGCCCTGGCCACCGGCCAGGCCGCGGGCGTCGCCGCCGCCCTCAGCGCCCGGCAGGGCGTGACGCCCCGGCAGCTGGATTATCATCTGGTGCAGCAGGCGCTGACGGAATACGGCGCGAAACTGTTTGACGGGGAGGTACAGGCATGAAGGACCAGCAGCGCATTCTATGCTACGGCGATTCCAACACCTGGGGCACCATCGGCCGCTGGAAGCTGACCGATATGCCCTCTGAACGCTATGACCGGGACACCCGCTGGACCCAGGTGGCCCAGCGCATCCTGGGGCCGGATTACTGCGTCATCGAGGAGGGGCTGGGCGGCCGCACCACCATCTATGCCCGGGCCGAGGATCCCTGGAAATGCGGGGAAACCTACCTGCTGCCCTGCCTGCACAGCCAGCGCCCCCTGGACTGGGTGGTGCTGATGCTGGGCACCAACGACCTGCAGGTGTGCAAGACCATCACGGCGGAGGACCTGCCCCGGGGCATCAGCCGCCTGATCGGTATCATCCAGGCCTGCCCCAAGGTGGGGCGGAACATGACCGTGCCCCGCATCCTGGTGGTGTCGCCGCCGGAGGTACGCCCCTCCGATCCCCAGGGCCGCACAGAGGTCTACGCCAAGTTTCGCTGCGAGATCGGGCGTTCCCTCAGCCTGCAATTTCCCGCGGTCTACGCGGAGGTTGCCCGGCAAAAGGGCTGTTATTTTCTCAACGGCCAGGACTATATCCAGCCCGGGCCCCAGGACGGCGTGCATTTGGACGCCGCCTCCCATCGGCGGCTGGGAAAGGCCATCGCCTCCTTTATCCAGCAGCACACGGAGGAGAAGCCATGAGCGCCATCACACGGGACGGCAGCGCCAGCACGCTGTATATGAAATTTGACAAGATCCTGCGCTCCGCCCAGGGCATGGCCATCTGGCAGGATCGGGCCTTTATCCTCTACGATACCGGCATGTGCGGAGTGTACGACCTGAAAAGCCGCACCGCCGCGCCCCTGGCCGCCTTCCCCCTGGGCAGCTACAACGAGGGCATGCCCACCCGGGATTACCTGAACCATGCCAACCATTCCATGTTCGGCTCCCTGCATTGGGGCGATAACCCCATCCCTCTGCTCTACGTCACTGTGGGTACGGGCATCGGGGCGGACGCGGATGGGTTCTATTACCGCCTCAGCGTGGAAAACATCGTGGAGACGGCGGCGGGCTACCGGGCGGAGGTGCTGCAGACCGTCACCTATCAGCCCTCGGAAAGCGTGCCCGCGCCCTGGGAGGCTCCCTGCTGGGGCTGTCCGGCCTTCTTTGTGAACAATGCGGAAAACGCCCTGTATATTTTCTCCGCCCGCTACCGCACCAAGCGCGGCTGCGTGCCGGAGGGGGAGCATAACGCTTACATCATCACCCGCTTTGATCTGCCCTCCCTGGACGCCGGGCCCTTGGTGCGGCTCACCGCCCGGGACATCCGGGATCAGTTCAGCGTTGCATCCGATATTCCCTTCACCCAGGGGGGCCAGCTGACAGACGGCATCCTGTATTACACCTTCGGCTGTCCCAAGGCCGGTTATCCCGTGCACGTAATGGCCTTCGATCTGCGCAAAAAATGCCTGCTGTGGCAGGCGGACAACATGGACGAGGCCTTCCGGGGGGAAGAGATCGAATGCTGCGACTGGTATAAGGGGCAGCTGCTGTGCAACACCAACGGTGGCAGCCTGTATGCCCTGCGCTTCCGGGAGGAGGAATAAAATGGCTGAGCTCTTGCGGCAGCAGCGGGAGGTGCCCGTGACCGCGCACTGCGACGTGGCGGTGATCGGCGGCGGCCCGGCGGGAGTGGCGGCGGCGATATCCGCTGCCCGCGCCGGTATGCACACGGTGCTGATCGAACGCCTGGGCGTGCTGGGCGGCACCGCCGCCGTGGGCTATGTGAACCCCATCAGCGGCTTTTTTCAGCAGGGCCAGCGGGTGGTGGGCGGCATCGCCTGGGAGTTTGTCCAGCGCCTGCACGCGCTGGGGGCCGCGCAGATCGAGTATCCCAAGGGCCACGTGTCCTTCCACCCTGAAGCCTGGAAGCTGCTGGCCCAGCGCATGACGCTGGAGAGCGGCGTGGAGCTGATGACCAACATGACCCTGAGCGACTGCCTGCTGAAGGGCGGGCGCGTGACCCACGTGATCCTGGACGGCAAAAGCGGCCCCGAGGCCGTGGCGGCCCGCTGCTTTATTGACGCCACGGGGGACGCGGATCTGTGCCGCCTGGCCGGGGCGGAGATGCTGTCGGAGGAGGCGGAGGGCTATCAGCCCGCTTCCCTGTGCTTCGTGCTGGAGGGGGTGGACGTCACCACCCCGCTGCTTAAGAACAGCATCCACCACACCGGCGCGGGGGGCTCCCATTCCTCCAACGACGCCATTCACAACTATCTGAACGCCTGTGTTGCGCGGGGGGAGCTGGAGCAGTTCGGCGGCCCCTGGTTCAACGCCATGGTGCAGGGCGGCGCGGTGACCGTCAACGTGACCCGCCGGGGCGGCAACGGAGCGGATCGCCGGGATCTGACCCGCATGGAATGCCGGCTTCGGGAGGACATGTTCCGCATCGTGGCCCTGCTCAAAAGAGAGTATCCGGAGTTCCGTTCGTGCGGCATCGCCGCCTCCGGCATCAATGCCGGTATCCGGGAGACGGCCCGAATTCGCGGCCTGGACACCGTGACCGGGGAGGATATGCTTTCCGCCCGTTCCTGGCCCTGCCCCGTGGCCCGGTGCGCCCATCCCATGGACATTCACCACGCCAGTTCCTCCGCCCAGACGGTGGATTACTATGCCAGCGCCGCCTATGTGCCCCATACGGCGCTGATCCCCCGGGGAGCGCAATCCCTGCTGGCCGCCGGGCGCTGCGTCTCCGCCGACGCCCGGGCTTACGCCACCCTGCGGGTGCAGGCCACCGTCATGGCCATCGGCGAATCCGCCGGGCTTATGGCGGCGGAGCTCTGCGACCACGGGGAGATCGATCCCCAGCGCCTCCGGACGGCCATCCGCCAGCGGGGCGTGATCCCGGCGGGGATGTAGCGTGAATGCCTGAGCGGAAGGATATTCATGGCGATTTGCACTTCACAGCGCATCATTTAATGCTTTTCCAAAATGAAAACAGATGGGGAGACGTTCGAGGCCTCCGCGGCCTCGAGCTCCGCGCCAGGAGACTTCGCCTCCTGGACCTCAGCGGGCGAACCGGCCTAAAGACAATAACAAACAATCTGCGCCTGTAACTTGGAAGTCGTAAAGAGAGCTTCCGGGCATAAGAAAAACCGATGGCCAGCCAGAAAATGAATTGATTCATTTTCTGGTCTGTCCAACGGTTTTTCGCTGTGCGCTTTGCGCACAGCACGCCAGCGAAGCTGGCTGCCCGGAAGCGGTGGACTGCGTTATCCAAGTAACTGCGGGAAGCTGTTTGTTATTGATGTTACGCAGCTTCCGCCATTGGCGGGGTCTGGGGTGCAACTTGCACCCCAGTGGGGTATGGGGCAACGCCCCATCGTAACCCCGTCAAATTTCTGTTTTAGAAAATCATTTTCAGAAAAATGGACTCAGACAGAAAACCATTTTCCGAAAAATGCGGCTATAATAAGAGTGAAAGATAGATTGGACAAAAAACATCCCACGCTCAAAGCATTTCCTGCTCCAGCAAAAGCCGTGCCGCATCCGGTTCTTTGATCAGGGCGATATACTGGGCGATACACCGTGTAATGATCATGAGGGGAATGCGAGAGCTGAAACCGGCTTTTCTGACGCCGGGCTTGGATGCTGAATAACCGAAAATCGTGATATCGGACAATTGCTGCAGATCAGTACCCAGCCGACAGCAGCAGGTGACCACAAAGCAGCCCACTTTGCGGGCCCGCTTCACCGCCTCGGTCAGATCGGGCGTGGTGTTGTAGAGGGTCAAAACGATGATCATATCGTCGGGTTTCAGAAATTCATCCATGCGCTCCATGATTTCGCTGTCGCAGATCACCATGGAATTGCATTTGAGGCTGATGAGCTGAACGCAGAAATATTCCGCCACGCCGCGGGAGATGCTGCGGGTCAGCAGGATCACTCGGGGAGCCTGGATGATATGCTGGGCGGCGGCCTGGATATCGTTTACGTTGATCTTTTCCACCGTGCGCACACATTCGTCGTAGCATTCGGCCAGCACGCGGTTGGCCTGGATCTGGTTATCCGTGGCGGCGTGCTCCTGCGCCAGATGAAAGCGAGCGGCGAAGAAACTGGAAAAACCGCATTTACGGATCGCCCGGGACACGGTGGCGTTGCTCACAAAGGCGCCTTCCGCGATATCGTTGATGGATAACGAAGCGATTTTCCCTATGTTCTCATTTATAAAATCCACCACATGTATTTCAGCCGTGGTCAACGGATGCTTCGGGTCTTTGCACTCCAGCATGATCTTCCTCCGCTCGCGCTCAGTTTTTTTCATTATACCATAGCGAAAAAAAACGCGCAAGCGAAGGGCTGACGATGCGTTCGGCGCGGCTTCACACCCGATCCCGGAAGGGGTTTTCGCGGTCAGACAGGAGGGAAAAACATTGCAGTCACCGGCACAACCCACCTACAGAGCAAAGCCTTTGGGCCAGCGCGCCGTCAGGGCGCTGCGCATGTATTGGCCGCTGTATCTGATGATCGTTCCCGGCATGATCTTCTTTCTGGTGTACAAGTACGCCCCCATGTTCGGCATCCAGATCGCCTTCAAAAATTTCTCGCTGAAAAAAGTCATTTCCGCCAGCCCTTGGCTGTGGGAGGATGGCAAGACGTGGTTTTATTGGTTCCAGCGCTTTTTCAGAAGCCCGGCCAACACCCAGATCATCGCCAATACGCTGATCATCAGCATCGGCAAGCTGCTCGCCCAGATGATCCCGCCGCTGATCTTCGCCCTGGCCATCAGCGAGACCTGCCTCAAGCGCTATGCCCGGGTGATCCAGACCATCAGCTATCTGCCCCATTTTCTCAGCTGGGTCATCATCTTCGGCATCTGCGCCACCATGCTGGGCGAAAGCTCCGGCGTGGTGAACAACCTGATCCGCAAAATGGGCGGAGAGGCCATTCCCTTCCTCAACAACAAGGCCTATATCCGCGGCGTGCTGATCGGCACCAGCCTGTGGCAAAGCCTGGGCTGGAGCAGCATCGTATTCCTGGCGGCCATCGCGGGCATCGACACCAGCATGTACGAGGCCGCCACCATCGACGGCTGCGGACGGTTCCGCAAGATCTGGTATATCACCCTGCCCAACCTGGGCCGCATCTTCGTGGTGCTGCTGATCACCAAGGTGGGCCATATCCTGGACGGCGGTTTTGAACAGGTCTATATCTTCCTCAATGACCGCGTATCCTCTACCGCCCAGATCATCGACACCTGGGTGTACACCCAGGGTCTGGGCAAGCAGCAGTACAGCCTGACCACGGCTGTGGGCCTGCTCAAATCGGTGCTCAGCTGCGGACTGGTGCTTGGCACCAACGCGCTGGCCAGAAAGTGGGACAGCTCACTATGGTAAAGTCAAAAAACGATCTCCTGTTTGAAATCCTGATCGCGGTGATCATCACCCTGGTGGGGCTGGCCTGCCTGATCCCCATTCTGTTTGTGATCAGCTACTCCTTCACCCCCATGGAAGAGGTGCTGCGCAACGGCGGCTTCGTACTGATCCCCCGCCACGTCACCCTGAGCGCCTACCGCTTCATGCTGAAAAACGAGATGCTCATCAGCGCCCTGCAAAACAGCGCCTTCATCACCGTTGTGGGCACCGCCATCAACATGGTGGTCACCATGATGCTTGCCTATCCGCTGAGCAGGACCTACCTGCCGGGCCGGGGCCTGTTCATCAAGCTCATCGTGTTCACCATGATCTTCAGCGCCGGCACCATCCCCACCTACCTGGTAGTCAAGGAAACCGGCGTAATCAACAGCCTCTGGGCGCTGATCTTTCCCAGCCTGGTGACGGTGTATAACTTCATCGTCATGAAGTCCTTCTTTGAGGGCCTGCCAAACGACCTGTTTGAAAGCGCCCGCATCGACGGCGCGGGGGAATTCAAGATCCTGTTCCGCATCGTGCTGCCCCTGTCCCTGCCCATCATCACCACCATCAGCCTCTACTATGCCGTTTCCCACTGGAACGTGTACACCGCCGCCATCCTGTATATCCAGGACGCCAACAAGATGCCCTTGCAGGTCATCCTGCGCCGCATGATCGACGCCGCCCGCACCATCGACCTGAACGTGGAGGACGAGATGCCCCCGGAAACCATGCGCATGGCCGCCGTGTGCATCGCTACCGCCCCCATCATCGTCATCTATCCCTTCATCCAGCGCTACTTTGTGCAGGGCACCCTGGCCGGGGCCGTGAAGGGCTGACGCCGCCGTTTCATCCGTTCTATATATGCGAAACGCATATAAAAATAAAAAGGAGCGTGTCACCATGAAAAAATTGATTTCTCTGCTGCTCACCGCGGTCATGCTGCTGAGCCTGTGCGCCTTCGCCCACGCGGAGGAGCCGGTTGAGATTCGCATCGCCGTCAACACCCTGGGCAACGGCTGGCCGGCCGATCCCGCCGACGACTTCGTCTATCAGAAGATCCTCAAGGACATCGGCGTCTCCGTCAAGTTCGACCTGGTGGACAACTTCTACGAGAGCATGGGCACCCGTATGGACGTCTATGACATGTATCGCATCGACGTGGACCACCTGATCAGCTGGGGCCGTCAGGACCTGCTGCTGGATCTGGCTCCCTATAAGGACAAGGAGCTGGCCGCCTACTTTGACTGGCTGGGCGCCACCCAGCTCAATGCCGCCTATGTGGACGGCACCCTCTACGGCCTGCCCCAGCTCTACGACGGCTCCAAGAGCCAGCTGAACGTCACCGTCCGTCAGGACTGGCTGGACAAGCTGGGCCTCAAGATGCCCGAGACCGTGCAGGATCTCTATGACGTGGCTTACGCCTTCACCTTCAACGATCCCGACGGGAATGGCCAGCAGGATACCCTGGGCCTCACCGCCCAGAAACCCGGCAATGGCGGCATCTTCCTGTTTGACACCATCATGGGCAGCTATGATACGGCCCTGGGCAACTATATCCTGATCCGCGACGGCAAGGTGACCAACGCCCTTTTGCAGCCCGGTATGCTGGAAGGCCTGAAATGGTGCAAAAAGTTCGTGGACGCCAAGATCGTGGATAACGACGCTCTGACCACCACCGGCACCGATAAGTTCATCGCCGGTCAGGTGGGCATGAACGCCGTCACCTGGCCCGGCATCTGGAAGCAGTATGGCCAGGACAAGATCCACGCCGTTAACCCCGACGCCGTCACCAGCTTCTTCACCACCCTCAAGAGCGAAGTGGGCGCCGAGGACGCCATGTTCACCGGCGACCTGAGCACCACCAACGTCATCATGGCCATCAACGCCGACATCAGCGAGGAAAAACTGCAGGCCGTCTTCAAGTACATCGATTACATCATCAGCGACGAAGGCAGCGAGCTGATCTTCTACGGCATCGAGGGCGATCACTGGGTGCGCGACGAGAACGGCGACGTCAAGATGACCGAGAACGCCACCGCCGCCAACTACATTTCCACCTACCAGATCTTCAGCCGCAAGGAGCTGGAGTACCTGAAGGTCAAGTTCCCCGAGGCCCAGCAGGTGTTTGAGTCCACCACCGCCGCCAACCGCATCGAAATCTACAACACCCTGGTGCTGGAGCCCGAAGAAATCTACCTGGAGGACATGGAAAGCTACGTCCGTCAGCAGCTGCTGGCCTTCATCTACGGCGAGCGCGAGCTGACCCAGGAGGAATACGACAAGTTCATCGGCGAGCTGAACGACAACTTCCAGTTTGACGTTTATATGGAAGCCGCCCATGACCAGCTGGCCGCCTACGGCCTGGTGGACTGATAACGGATCGATCCAGGACCCCAACCCACAGAACGCCTGCCATGTCGCCGCGGCGTGGCAGGCGTCTTTTCGGACATCCGCTCCCCAAAACCATTCATTCTTGTGAAAGCGAAGTGATTATGATGCGCCTGGGAACCATGACATCCTTATTCTTTACCCGGAGAGGCCGGGAAGACCGCATCAGCTATCTGGAATCGGTGCGCCGCTGCCATGACGCGGGCTTCCGGGTGCTGGACGCCAACCTGTGTCCCCTGTCCCGACGGCAAACCACGCTGCACCTGGACGATTGGCGGCAGCAGGTGGATGAGATCCGAAACGAAGCGGAAAAGCTGGGGATGGTGTTTTCGCAGTCGCATCCCCCCTATCGAGGCAGACTGGACCGTCTGGAAACCGAGGAGGACCGGCAGTATTTTCGCAGCATGCTGCTGCGGGCCATCGAGATCAGCGCCATGCTGGGCGTCAAGTGGGCCGTGCTGCATCCTGAAACCGCTCCGGGCTCCAGCTGCTACGACCTGGAGGCCAACATCCGGGAAAATCAGCGGATCTATGATCAGGAGCTGGAATTGGCCCACAAGCTGGGGGTGGGCCTGGCCTTTGAAAACATGTGTGACCGGGGCCAGCGCCGCCGCTTTGGCACCACCGCCTACGAGCTGGAAAAGCTGATGGACGCCTGCGCTTCTCCGCTGGTGGGCATCTGCTGGGACGTGGGCCACGCCCACCGCACCAGCGAGGATCAGATTCCCGGCATCATGCGGCTGGGCAATCGCATCAAGGCCCTGCACATTGACGACAACCACGGCGAAAAGGACCTGCACCTCATGCCCTTCCTGGGCAGCGTGCCCTGGGAGGACGTGATGCACGCCCTGTACGTGTCCGGCTGTCAGGCGGATCTGATCTACGAGATCCGCATCAACGGCAGCATGCCGGACGAACTGATGGATCTTTCCGCGCGATATTGCCGCCAGGTGGGCGAACATCTGCTGAGCCTGTACCGCTGAACGGGGGAAAAGGACATGAAAAGACAAGCTGAACGCTTTGCGGAAGCGCAATTTGACGTATTGATCGTGGGCGGGGGCATGAGCGGACTGTGCGCGGCCCTGGCCTGCGCCCGGCATGGCGTGCGCACCGGTCTGGTCAACAGCCGCCCCGTGCTGGGCGGCAACGCCAGCAGCGAGATCCGCATCCATATTTCCGGCGCGGATCAAAGCCTCAAGCAGCCCGACTATGCCGAAGGCGGCATCCTCTATGAGCTGATGCTGGAAAACAAGTGCCGCAACGAAAATTTCAGCTACTCCATCTGGGATATGATCCTGTTTGAGGCGGCCCAGAAGCAGCAGAACCTGACCGTCTATCACAACACCGTCATGTACGATTGCGAAACGGAGAGCCAGCGCGTCACCGCCGTCCGCTGCGTGCAGGAAACCACGGAAATGCGCCTGCGGCTGACCGCCAAAATCTTTGTGGACGCCACGGGCAACGGCACCCTGGGCTATTACGCCGGGGCTGAATACCGCACGGGCAGCGAGGCCCAAAGCGAATTTCACGAGCCCGACGCCCCGGAGGAGCCCAACGACGACCGCATGGGCAACACCATCATGATGCTGGCCAAGGATCTGGGCCATCCCGTGCCCTTCCAGAAGCCCGCCTTTGCCAAGCATCTGACGGAAAAACAGCTGGCCAAGCGCATCCACTGCCGGGATATGCGCGACCAGATCGACGTCAGCGACGCCCCGGACCCCGAGGAATACAAGCGCACCAGCATGACCAGCAGCGCCGCCAGCGACTACGGCTACTGGTGGTGCGAGCTGATGGGCGAAGGCAAGGACATCATTCCCCAGTACGAGCAGATTCGCGACAATCTGATGGCCTACGCCTATGGCATCTGGGATCACATCAAGAACAACGACGAGCACCTGCACGACCACCATGCGGAAAACCTGGCGCTGGATTGGGTGGGCGCCCTGCCCGGCATGCGCGAAAGCCGCCGCATGGAGGGCGACTACTGGCTGACGGAAAACGATGTGCTGGAACATCGGATCTTTGAGGACGCCATTTGCTACGGCGGCTGGTGCGTGGATCTGCATACCCCCCACGGCCTGCTGGACGAAAACCGCCTGCCCAGCGACTGCGGCTTCTATCAGGGCGTATACACCATTCCCTACCGCAGCTATTACAGCCGCAATATCGACAACCTGATGTTCGCGGGCCGAGATATCAGCGCCAGCCGTCTGGCCATGGCCAGCACGCGCATTCTGGGCTGCTGCGCCATCGGCGGCGAGGCCGTGGGTCTGGCCGCGGCACGGTGCGTCCAGCACGGGGTGGACCCACGGGAGCTGGCTCCCTTCATTCCGGAGGTGCAGCAGGATATCCTGCGGGACGGCGGCTATCTGCCGGGCTTCAAAAACGAGGATCCCGATGACCTGGCCCGCACCGCCCGCTTCACCGCCTCCTCCAGCAAGCCTGGCTGCGGGCCCGAACAGGTGGCAAACGGCATTTCCCGCAAGATCGGAGAAAATATGAACGGCTGGGTCTCCGACGGCATAGGTTCCGAGGGCGAAACGCTGACCCTGCAGCTGCAGTCCCCCGCGGCCCTGCGCCAGCTGCGGTTCGTGTTCCACAGCGATTTCCGCTATCCCATCCGGGTCACCATGAGCCCCAACCGTCAGGCCCAGCAGCGGCCCGGCGTGCCCGCGGAGCTGGTGCGGGATTATGTGGTCGAGCTGATCAAGGATGGCCAGACCGTGCGCACGGTGGAGGCAAAGGACAACCATCAGCGGCTCAACGTGCTAGATTTCGAACCTACCCTGTGCGATACGGTGCGCCTGCGCGTACTGTCCACCCACGGGGCGCCGGATGTGACCGTTTTTGAGATGCGGGCTTACGGCTGACTGAGGAGGTTGCAGCATGCACATCCTTACGATTCAAAAAAGCGTGCCCGTGGTGGGCGTCTATGATGTGGTAGTCTGCGGCGGTGGCCCCGCGGGCTTTATCGCCGCCGTCACCGCCGCCCGGGAGGGCGCCCAAACCGCTCTGATCGAGCGTTTCGGCTTTCTGGGCGGCATGGCTACGGCGGGCTATGTTACCCCAATCAGCGAATTCAAGTTTGACGACGCCGTAGTCATTGGCGGTATCCCCTGGGAATTTATCCAGCGGCTGGAGGCCATGGGCGGGGCTTTTGTGGAGCCCACCATCGGCAATGTAGCCTTTGATCCCGAGTTGTACAAGCTGTGCGCTCAGCGCATGGCTCTGGAGGCAGGCGTTCACCTGTATATGAACAGCTACCTGTCCGGCTGCGTCCGTCAGGATGGCGTGATCCGCCAGGCGATCATCGAAAACAAAAACGGTACCGAGGCTGTTGAAGGTCGATATTTCATCGACGCTACCGGCGACGCCGACCTGGCGCACCTGGCGGGCGTGCCCATGCAGCCCATGAACGGTGAAAGCCTGCAGCCCCTCTCCACATATTTTATCCTGCAAGGCGTGGATACAGATTCTCCCATAATCCGGGAGGCGATGCATCATAGCAAGCAAGGCGAAAACTGCCATTGCCTGCCCATCCGTGAGCGCCTGCTGGGAATGACGAAAACCGAGGACCTGCCCAACTTTGGCGGTCCCTGGTTTTGCACGCTGCTGCGTGATGGGGCGGTGACCGTCAACATGACCCGCGCCGCTGCGGACGCCTGCGACAATCGGGATTACACACGGGCCGAGTGTGAATTGCGGGAGGATGTTTTCCGCCTGACCGACGTGCTGCGCCGAAATTTTGAGGAGTTCAGAAACTGCCGCGTCGCCGGGGTATCCGTGCAGGCGGGTATTCGTGAGACCCGCCGCATCCGGGGCGTGCACACCATCACCGGGCAGGAATACCTGAGCGCCGTGCACTATCCGGACAGCATCGCCCATGGAATGCATCCCATTGATATCCATTCCTCCCAGCAGGGACAGCAGTACACGCATTTCCTGGATCGGCCATCCTATGTACCCTATCGCGCCCTGATTGCGCCGGATTATCCCAATCTGCTGGCAGCAGGGCGGTGCCTGTCCGCTGATCGGCAGGCCTTTGCCTCTTTGCGTGTGCAAGGAAGCTGCATGGAGATGGGCCAGGCTGCCGGCGCGGCAGCCGCGCTATGTGCGCAGGAAGATGTTCCGGTGCAGCAGGCCGACATTTTCCGGCTCCTCGCCCGGCTTCGGGCGCTGGGCGCGTTGCTTTGATTATCCGAAGAACAGGAGAGGACAATGAAACTGTACGTATTTCGGCATGGGGAAAGCGTGGGAAACCAGCAGCGGCTGTTCAGCGGATGGAGCCAGATGCCCCTGACCGACCAGGGCAGAAACCAAGCGCTGGCTTTGCAAGAAAAGGTAAAAGACCTTTCCTTTGACCTCGTGTTTTCCAGCGACCTGCGGCGGGCCATGCAGACGACGCAGCTGGTGCTGCCGGGCAGGGAATTGACCCTGGACCCCGATCTGCGGGAGGTGGACGTGGGCAGCCTCATGGAGCAAGGCGTGGACGCAGCCACGCGGCAATACGGCGATCAGCTGCTGTACAGCAGAAGGACCCGCGATTTCACCTTCTTCGGCGGAGAAAACGGCGAGGCGCTGCGGGCCCGGGCAGAGAGCTTTTTGCAGCGTGTTTCCCGGCTGGACGCACAGCAGGTGGCTGTTTTCACCCATGAAGGGCTCATGAAGGGCATGCTGTCTGCCGTGCTGTTTCCCGCCTGGATTCCCGATCCGCGCGTCAAGCACCACAACTGCGCTTACAGCGTGTTTACCTATTCGCCCGATCAGGGCTGGGGCTTGCTGAAATGGAACAACGAGTGATCCCCGGCAGGGGGCTGCCGCAATGCTGCGCAGCCCCTGCTGCTTTTTTACCGGCAAAAGGAAATGAAGAATACGAGATGACGCATACGAACAGCATCCTCCCTCCGCGCCGGGTGTACGGCGGCGCGTGGCCCCCGCCCGCGGGCCATCTGCAAGGCATCGCCTGCGATGAAAAGCTGGAATACATGTACATGTCCTTCACGGACCGGCTGGTCAAGGTGGACATGCGCACCAACAGGCCCGCAGCCAGCGTCACCGGTTTGCTGGCGGGCGGTATTTACGGCGGCGGCGCGCACCTGGGCTGTCTGGCCTATTACAAGGGGCGCGTATATGGCTCCCTGGAATACAAGGCGGCGGAGAAATTCTATGTGGCGGCCTTTGATTGCGCCAGGATGACCGATCTGGATATGGACTACAAAACGAGCGGTGTGATGACCACGATGTATATGGAAGAAGTGGTCCGGGATTACACTGATGACCTGGACGCCGGGGAGCACGACAACCTTGCTTCTTCCCTGGGACACCGCCATGGCTGCTCGGGCATCGACGGCATCACCTTCGGCACCCTGCCCGGGGACCCGGCGGGCAAAACCTATCTGCTGCTGGCTTACGGCATATACGGCAACACGGATCGTGCGGATAACGACTATCAGGTGCTCCTTGCCTTCGATCCCGACACCTTCACCTTCCTGCCCTTTGACCAGAACGCGCCCCATCAAACGGGGCCGAAGCCCTGCAAAAAGCTCTTTGTGCACACCGGAAACACCCGGTATGGCGTGCAGAATCTGGAATATGACCGGGATACCGGCGATCTGTGGATGATCGTGTATCCGGGCAAAAAAACGCAATATCCCAATTTTCCTGTCTATGTTGTGGATGGCAGCGCACCGCCGTCGCATGAACCCCTGCGGATACGCGGCCAGGCATACGCCGACAATCTCCAGGGAGAAACCTTGCGGCTGAAGCCCGTGGGCCGCTGCCACGCGGAAAGCGGGGTCTGGGGCATTCCGGTTATGCCCTTGCGGGCTGATACCGGCTTCATCTCCCTGGGTGGCGGCCTGTTTTACGTAGCCGATTCGGGCAAGGAAACCGATTGTCAATATGGTTACAGCGTGCTGATGCGGCTGGACCGGAAAAATTATACATTTTCCCCGGTGAAATAAGCGGAACAGGAGAATCATCATGAAAAAGACAGAATTGACCTATGATATCTGCGTCATCGGCGCGGGCCCCGGCGGCCTGCCCGCCGCCATTGCCGCGGCCCGGGAAGGCGCCCGGGTGCTGCTGGTGGAAAAAAACGGCTATCTGGGCGGCAACCTGACCATCGGCCTGCCGCTGCTGGGATACCTGGACAAAGACGGGAACCAGGTGGTACGGGGCATCGCCCAGGAACTCATTGACGCTTTGGCCGAAAAGAATGCCGCCAGCCGCCATTACTGGTGCCCTATGCACAATTCCGTGACGATCTACGATCATGAGGTGTTCAAAATCGTCGCCTTTGAAAAATGCCGGGACGCGGGGGTGGATCTGCTGCTGCACACCGAGGTGATCGACGTCAATGTGGACAACGGCAGGCTGGAGAGCGTGACGCTTTTTGGAAAATCCCATCAGATCGAGGTCAAGGCCCGGGTCTTTATCGACGCCACCGGCGACGGCGACGTGGGCTATATGGCCGGCTGCCGTTATCAGAAGGGGCAGAAGGGCACCGGGACCCTGCAGCCGCCCACCCTGATGTGCACCGTGGCGGGCGTCAACACCGAAGAAACCATCCGCTATCTGGAGGCACATCCCGAGCAGATGGAATTGGCCCCCGCTGTCGAGATCTATCCTGGCTATGACGCCGGCTATTTCCGCTCCAATCCCGACCATCACGTGCTGGTCGGCCTGCGGCGGCTGTTTCTGGATCTGAAGGAGAAAGGCATCCTGCCTGTGGACAGGGACACCATGATCTACATTCAAAGCCTGCTGCCCGGCCAGGTGCACCTCAACTGCACCCGCCACCTGGGCATCGACGGCAGCGACGTGCTGGATCTCACCCGGGCCGAGATCGAAGGCCACTTGCAGAATTACGCGCTGATCGACGTGCTCCGCAAATATGTGCCCGGCTTTGAAAATTGCTATCTCACCCAGATCTATCCCTTTGTGGGCATCCGCGAATCCCGGCGCTTCGACGGCCTGCGGAGACTGACGGAGGACGACCTGCTGGACTGCGTCATCGACGAAGAGACGGTGGGGCTGGGCTCTTATATCATCGATATCCACGATGGCGGCGGCAACGGCACCGTCGTCAAAAAGGTGCGTCCCTACGGCCTGCCCTACGGCATGGCCTGCTCCGCCGACATTGACAACCTGATGTTCAGCGGGCGCTGCGCCTGCATGGACGCCGTGGCCCTCAGCTCCGCCCGCGTGATGCCGCCCCTGATGGCCCTGGCAGAGGGTGTAGGCGTGGGCGCCGCCCTGGCCGTCCGTCAGGGCCGGACCCCTGGCCAGGTGGATGTGGGCGAGATCCGCGCCATCCTGCGCAAGAACGGCGTCCAGCTGGAGCCGCAACCGGACGCCAAAACGCTGTATTGATGGTTTGCAGCGAAAAAAACAGACGAGAAAACACGCCCTTCATCTCATTATCTTTAGGAAGTCGTTAATTTCGTAAAGTGATAGTTTTCTTTTCTCAATATCCTTTTGTCATTTGCTTTCTTTTCCATCATACCTATCATCTAAAACAAAGCTCTTTTCTGGATACAAAAACGTTAGAATTAGAATCATCCAGGCTTATTGAACAGGTGGACTTTGAATATCTTTTCCCCAATAGTTAGCTGTTGCAAAGTAATTTGAAGAAGTATACGGAATGTAAATCAGTTTTGACGTAGGCCACTCCAGTGTTAAGTCGAATCGATCTGACTGAGTCAGTACTCTGGTGGAAAAGTAGATAAATCGAAAATGGCGTTTATGTGGCACAGAAAAAGCATCATTTCCAAGGAGCCCCACCTCTTTGATTGCATCCCATGGAATGCTTTTGCAAGAACGAAAAAGCCTCTTCTGGCGAATGCCGTATGCATCAACAATGATAAAAGCATACAAAGAATAAAAGAACGCGCAATAAACACTGCCCAATATAAATACCGCGATACTCTCCCAAACTTTGTTTTGAATGATCAGCCAAACTGACCATGCGATACAGAAAAGTGAAAACATTAGGGAAGCAATCGTTTTCAACGGTTCAGAAATCGTTTTGATCACTATCTTGTTACGTCCCATACTTGCTCCTGTATTCTCCAGGTGTCATCTGATACTATTTCTTAAAAGCATAGATATAATTACGCGAGGAGGAAAAGCCATAACGCTCTGCAATGACGGAAATCGTATCGGCCGAAGCGGTCAGATCCTTGAGAGAAGCTTGAATCCGGACTTGATTAACGTAGGCAGAGTAGTTTATATTCAGGCTTTGACTGAACAGCCTGCTTAAGTAGCTTCCGCTCATTCCCAGCGCATCAGCCGTACTGCTCAGAGAGAGATCATGATCGCTCAAATGGCTCTGGATATATTCCCGGGCTCTGGCGATATGCGGATTGTGCTGCCGTGAGATCGAAGCATGAAAGGCATTGATCAATTCAGCCACAGCGTTCAAGACGAGGTCGTGTTGTTCGGATAGACTTTGAGGAAAATTCTCTTGTGACAAACGCGTATACACATCGGGAAGCGAACTGGTATCGACAAACTCATATAAGCCTATTTCATTAAGCAGTGCAAGCAGAAAATCAAGGCATACCTGTTTAGCCTGTATAGCAGTGCTATGCTGTTTGTTGAGAATCAGATCCGCAGTAGGTTCGATCAAGCTTTCAGCGGCAGACATATTGCCTTGGTAAATCCATTCAATCATCCGGTGCGCTTGCATCTGGATATTTGTGGGCAGGCTGTCTTTTTCTGCCTCGGCGCTTTCCCTTTCTTTATCAGAATGCAGAGCATCCATAGCTTCCTTGTAAGAAAAGCCGACGTCCATCACAGAATGGTATAAATGCCCATTTTCAGCACGACATGAAACCCCCTTCTGTTCAGTAGATCGGATAATGCATTTCGTAATGTCATCGTTTCTTTTTTTCCGGTTACAATAGCTGTGTCCACATCCTGGAACTCCAGAATTACTGCGATTTCATTTTTGTTTGAAAGCTTTAAAGGCATGCAGGCGACAAATTCGTGGATTTTCTCATAGGATTCAAGATAATCTTTCGCGACAGAAAATGCGACGTCTATTACCTCTTCCCCATTTTCCAGCAAAAATGCAATAGAAACATATAAGCCGGATACGGAGAACTTACTTCGTATCCCTTGCAGCGTTTTCTCCACCGTGGAATATGATATAGGCGTACATTCCACCAAGCTAAGGAAAAGCTTTGTGCGCACGTCCTCCGATACACTTTGCAAGGCAGCGTCTAATTCTTTCTGATAGGCATTAATCCTGCTGATACTCTTGCTCAAATCATCATTTTGTTCTGTATCCGGCATTGTATCAGCGGATATGGGCAAATCCATCTCATCCAATGCTTTGGAAACACGATAGACCGGACGATACATGAAAGCAGATACAAAAAGTGAAATAATTAGCAGCGCGCTTACCAGAAGCAAGACAAAAGGGGCGTGTGTTGCGTACCACATGCTTGTATAAGTACTTGTGGAGATAGGCATATACAGCGTCCAAGCAAGCCAGCTGGATTGTGAAGTGAGCATATCGTTTTCAGCCAGATCGGCTCGATATGGCGCATAGTTTTCCCATAGGGGGTTCTGAAAACAGTCATAAACGAACATGGATAGACTGTCTGTATTTTTACTGAAAATGTGGGCCATGTTTTGGTAGAGGCTATCGGTATCCAACTGTATGAAAAGTATGGATTGCGGTTCGCCATTATAAGTCAACAGTTCGACGGCGAAATAAGAATTTCCATCACAGTGGAAATAATTTATCGTTTCGTTGTTCAACTGAAGCTCATGTCGAGCCGTCAGAGAATTGGCATATGTATTAACCAAAGAATAAATGCGGGCCGGCAATTCATTCAGGCGACCGTATTCATAAGAAGAACTGACGCACAGTTCTGCCTTTGGAATATATAAAACAGCAGAGGAAAATGATTCAGCATTGGAAACCGCTGCTTGAAGATCACTTCTTACCCGAGTGATCGTGGTTCCCAATATGTGGTTGTTGACCGTGGAAAGAGAAAGGCTGATGATGGGGCTGGAATGATAGGTGTATTCCACCGCTTTTTTCAAGTTACCAGATAAAGTGGAAGAAATATACTCTGCCGCTGAATCAAGATAGAGCTGGGATGTTTCCCGACGGCTGTTTTCCTGGTGGGTATTTAAAGAACGTGTATAATAGCTCATCAGTGTCATTACCAGAAAAAAGCAGACAATAAAAATGACAATGAATTCCTTCAGAAAGACTTTTCGGTTTGGCAGACTATATCCATCGGGAAGGCCGTTTTCAGAAGGCCATGTAAACACGCTTCGTATGATTTGAAGGGTTTCTGACCACCAAGCTTTTTTGTTCATTCTGTCACCTGCTGGCATTCAATGCACATTGTTATCGTTTCAGCATACGCAACTTCATGCTTTGCATTGATTTTAACACAAAAAAACGTCATGGTCATTACAAATAAATGATAACGATAGCATTTTTTTGATATTGTCAAAATTCATGCAACGCAGCGCTTCAATTTTCAATTTCAGGTTTTTAATCCATTTGATATAATCCGAGACAGAAAAAGGATAGGCATGTTTCAGCCTATCCGGCAAGAAATACACGCATAGGAGGTTCCAAAATGAAAAAACATCTCTCCAAATGGATCGCGCTGGTTCTGGCCATCGCCCTGCTTCTCTCCGTAAACAGCGCAATGGCAGAATCCGGCAAGAAGACGCTTACCATCGGCGACAGCGTCACCTTTGCCACGCTAGAACCCTTCCAGTCAACCTCAATCACCGGCGTCGCATACAATTGCCTATACGAAAATCTGGCATCCAAGGCCGCTACCGGCGAGGTGATCGGGTATATTGCGAAAAGCTGGGAAAAGACCGGCGATCTGACATATAATGTAGAACTCTATGACTATGTTTATGACAGCGCTGGAAACCACATCACCGCAAAGGATGTTGAGTATTGCTATACGAAAATGCTTGGTGTCGCAAACGCCTTGTATTATGCTTCCTGTGTTGCTACAGGTGAATATACCGTAGATTTGACATTGAAGGATGATACCATGGGCGGCATTGAAAACCCCCTGATGACCGTGCCGATCGTTTCACAGGCAGAATATGAGAAGAGCTCTGACTTCATGGCCAGCAATCCTGTGTCAACTTCTCACTACATTGTATCTGATTATACTTCCGGTTCCTCAATCTCTTTCATAAAGAATGAAAACTACTGGCAGAAAGATGAAAGCCTGATTGCTCCTGTTTCCCGCGCCAACTACGATGAAGTCAAGTTTATCTCTATTCTCGAGGCTTCCCAGATGAAGATCGCCCTGGAAACCGGCGTGGTTGATGCCATTGAAAACATGAGCAGCACGCAGGTAACGGAGTTCCTGGACGGCGGTGCCAAGGCGGATAAATTCCAGACTGTAGACATCAGCAGCGGCATGACTGTTTTGATCAACTTGTTCCTCTCCGGTGTGGAAAGCAGTGCTTTCCATGATGATGTTAATCTGCGCAAAGCTGTGGCATATGCCATTGATCGCAACGGTGTTGCTATGGGCGCTACGAATGGTCTGGGCCGCGCTTGCACCGTTTTCGGAAGCGATTATTCCGGTGACGCACCGGACTATTATGAAGCGGAAGGCGGGTGGCTGCCCTACAATCCGACGCTTGCCAAGGAATACCTGGCCCAATCTAATTATGTCCCCGGCACAAAGCTGCGCCTGCTTGCGGAAGTCAACACCTCCCGTGCCGCGCAGGTTATCGAAACCTACCTGAACGCAATCGGCATCAGCGTAGATATCTCGACTCCTGACTCCGCCGTATACCATGCGAATTACAACGATCCTAACACATATGATTTCGCCATCTGCCTGTCTGGCTTTGATTACAATTCGACTTACTGGTACAAGCAATACCGTGATGTAGGCAGGGGCTACAGCCGCCATGGATGGGTAGATCCCGAATTGCATGCTGCCGTTGCCAATATCAACACTGTTCAGGGTCATACGCAGGAAAACATCAACAAGGTTGGCAAAATGTTTGATGAGCGTGTATACGGGATCCCGCTGTACAATCAGTATCTCTACTACACCACAAACAGGGCCCTGCAGTATACTGATTTCAACTGGACGGTAACAGGTTACCTGGCGCTTTGGGCTTGCACTACCAAATAATAATCCGAAAGACTCTGACTGTGGCGCAGAGTTTTTCTGCGCCACAGTCAGTCATGAAGGGAACCGATATGTTAAAGTATTTTGCCAAGCGGATCCTGTGGATGATCCCCATCGTGATATGCGTAGCCTTGCTGATCTTTAGTTTGATGCGACTGATTCCCGGGGATCCTGCGCGAATGCTGGTTTCTCGGGACGCCACAGAGGAAGAATACCTGAATAAGCGAGTTGAACTCGGCCTGGACGAGCCATTTCTGACACAGCTGGGAAAATTCTTGACAGATACGTTTCTGCATTTTGACTTTGGAAAATCGTACATGACAAAGACTTCCATCAGCCGTGATATCGGCCCGCGTATGGTTCGCACGATGGAATTGGGCCTTCTTGCCGCAGCTTTCGCCATGATAACGGGAATACTACTGGGCATTACAGCCGCGACACATGTTAAAAAGTGGCAGGACAGTCTTTGCATGATCATCGCATTGGTTGGCATATCTATGCCCGCATTCTGGGCAGCGTTGCTCCTGATCATGCTGTTTTCCGTCAAGCTGCAATTGCTTCCGCCCAGTGGGATCGGCGGCATCCAATACTACATTCTTCCCGCGATTTCTGTGGGACTGTATGGCACCGCCACCTTTGCACGGCAAATCCGTTCCAGCATGCTGGATGTGATCGGTTCCGATTATGTGACCACAGCGCGTTCCAAGGGGCTTACGGAGCGGGAAGTAATCTATAAGCACGCTTTGCCAAATGCGCTGATTCCCACTATCACCATCATCGGTGGCTTTTTAGGCCAAATGTTCGGCGGTTCCATCGTTATTGAAACGATATTTTCCATACCGGGCATGGGACTGTATCTGATTACCGGGATCAATAACCGTGATTATCCTGTTGTGCAAACCTGTGTGATCCTGCTCTCCATCATATTCTGCATCGCCATGCTGCTGGTGGATCTGGCCTATGCGATGGTTGATCCCCGAATCAAAGCACGGTATGCCAGTTCGAAAGTTAAGAGGAATAAATGATGTTCTCAAGAAGAAAAAAAGGATATGGCGGAATGAGCGCCAATGAGGAAATGATTCGTCGGCTTGCTAAAGATAGGCTTGCCATGTTGGGCTTGCTTATTTTTGTGGCGGAAATCATAGTCGCTGTTTTTGCCCCCCTCATCGCACCTTCTGATCCGTTTGCTATGGATTTCACCTCCATGCTTAGCGCGCCCTCTTCCGCGCACCTTATGGGCTGCGATGAGATGGGCAGGGATATTTTCAGCCGTATCATCTATGGTACCCGCTATTCATTGGGTCTGGGCATTTCCGTAGTAGTTGTTTCTACCATTGCTGGAACCATCATTGGAGCAATAGTTGGCTACTTCGGCGGTGTTGCAGACGCGGTTATCATGCGAATTATGGATGTTTTTCAATCGATACCGTCCCTTCTGCAGAGCGTAGTGATTTCGGTCGTGCTCGGAACTGGTTTCTTCAATACGCTACTGGCGCTGTCTATCCACAGAACAGTTGGTTCTGCTCGCCTGCTGCGAGGTTCCATCATGGGAATGCGGCATATGGAATACCTTGAGGCTGCGGACGCGCTAAACTGCTCCAAACTGCGGACAATCCTCAAGCATGTTCTTCCCAACAGCTTCACGCCCATGATCGTTTATGCCACCGCAGGTATTGCCAGTGCAATTATGAGCGCTTCCACGCTCAGCTTCATTGGATTGGGCATTATAGCACCTACGCCGGAATGGGGAGCCATGATATCCAGTTCCCGTAACTATTTCATCGAATACCCGCATACTGTTTTGTTTCCAGGACTGGCCATTGCCATTACCGTCTTTGCGCTTAGCGTGCTGGGAGATGGTTTGCGGGATGCCCTTGATCCCAAGCTGAAGAACTGAAAGGAAAGCAAGCGGACATGAATAGCAAGGATCAATCAGCGCCCTTTTTGGAAGTAAAGGATCTGGAAGTGTTTTATTCTGCCGGGAAACAAAAGGTTCAGGCTGTCAATGGCGTTTCATTTTCCCTGCAAAAAGGTCGTTCCTTGGGCCTGGTCGGAGAAACCGGTGCGGGAAAAACCACAATTGCAAAAGCGATCCTGCGTATCCTGCCCCACGCGAGCGCGACAGTCAAGAACGGTCAGATTCTGTTGAACGGGACAAATCTTCTATCGCTTAGTGAAGAACGCATGCGGGATATTCGCGGCAATGAAATCGCCATGATTTTCCAGGATCCTATGACTGCTCTCAATCCCATTCTAAGAGTGGGAAATCAGATTACGGAAGCAATCCTGCATCACAGCAGCATGACCAAGGCCGAAGCCGAAAAGCACGCAATGGAAATGCTTGAAATGGTCGGGATCCCCGCAGAGCGATTTGGCGAATATCCGCATCAGTTTTCCGGTGGTATGAAGCAGCGGGTCGTCATCGCCATTGCGCTGGCATGCAATCCGGCGCTGCTTTTGGCGGATGAACCCACCACCGCGCTGGATGTGACGATCCAGGCTCAGGTGCTTCATATGATTGCGGGATTAAAAGAAAAGCTTGGCACCAGTATGATCCTGATCACACACGATATGGGCGTAGTGGCCTCCTCCTGTGATGACGTAGCCATCGTGTATGCGGGACAAATTGTGGAGTATGGCACATTGGAACAGATTTTTGACCATCCGTCCCATCCATATACCCGTGGACTGTTCAACGCCATACCCAGTATGAATATAGATCAGGAGTATCTGGAGCCTATAGACGGTTTGCCTCCGGATCCCACACATTTGCCTGAGGGATGCTATTTTTCTCCTCGATGCAAGTACGCTGCCGAAGCCTGTAAAACAGGCAATATGCCCGTTATAACAACTGCTGATGGGCATCTCTGCCGATGCTGCCAATATAATCTTGTTGCAAAGGATGAAAAGAAATGACATCTTTGGTCGAAGTAAAAAAACTGAAGAAGTATTTTTCCTCTGCCCGCGGCCTGCTGCACGCCGTAGATGATGTGTCTTTTTCCATACAAAAAGGCAAGATATTGGGCGTTGTGGGGGAATCTGGCTGTGGTAAATCAACGCTTGGCAGAACGATCATCCACCTTCATGAAAGCACCGGCGGTACGATTCAGTATAATGGGAAGGACATTACGAATCCCAGCGCCAAGGAAATCCGGCAGCTGAGAGAAAAGATGCAAATCATTTTTCAAGATCCGTATTCGTCTCTGGACCCTCGTATGACCGTGGAAGCAGCGATTTCAGAGCCTCTTCTCGCTTCCCATAAGATATCTGCCCGTAAGCGCAGGGAAGAAGTAACCAGGATGATGGAAATGGTGGGTATCGATGAAAGACTTCGATACGCTTATCCTCATGAACTGGACGGAGGCAGGCGGCAACGTATTGTGATTGCGCGCGCATTGATTCTCCAGCCGGAATTTGTGGTATGTGATGAGCCGGTATCAGCGCTGGATGTCAGTATCCAGGCACAGGTGCTCAATTTGCTTCGTGATCTGCAGAAGAAACAAAACCTGACATATATGTTTGTAACGCACGACATGTCAGTCGTCCGGCATATATCCGATGAGATCTGCGTCATGTACTTGGGACAAATCGTTGAAAAATGCCCCGCGAAGCAGCTGTTTGAAAAACCGCTTCATCCGTACACGCAGGCATTGATTTCCGCAATCCCTTCTGTAGATATCCACCCGCCAAAGAACCGGGAAATACTAAGCGGAGAAATTACATCGCCCATTAACCCTAAACCCGGTTGCAGGTTCTGTGCCAGATGTAGATATGCGCAGAACCAGTGTCATCAGCCTCAAACCTTAAATGAAGTCGAACCTGACCATTTCGTGGCATGCGCAAGGGTTAGCGATAATGAATTATGATGAGGGGACTATTATGAATATCAATGATTCGGCCATCCGGCTGACTGATATGAAACGTGCAGGCAATGAAATCTGGTCTTTGCGCCGGAACATTGAATATACGCGCCGAAAACTATTTGCATCTGATTCTGCCATGGTCTGCTGTATACGGCCTTGGGAAATCTAAGCCGCTGCCACTTGTAGTTTTTGTGCAGGGCTGCGGCTTTTTTACCCCTGATTACAGCGTGCAGCTACCTCAGCTATCCGTACTGGCAAGGCGAGGATATGTGGTCGCCATGGTTGGTCACAGCGACGTGCGGGAGGGAGTTCCTTTTCCTGGCTACTTGGAGGATATCAAATGCGCTATCCGTTTTTTGCGCAATAATTCACAGAAATATAGCATTGATTCGGAACGTATCGCCATTTGGGGTACATCTTCTGGCGGGAACGCTGCTTTGATGGTAGGACTTACGGGAGATGATCCACAGTTCAAAGTCGGAGATTGCCTGCAAGAATCAGATGCCGTAACGGCTGTGATCGATTTTTTCGGACCTGCAGATATGCCGGAATTAATGCAAGGTTCGTCAAAGGAAGCCAGCATTATCCGCTCAAGCATGAGATCATATGGGTTCGATGCATATGAAATCCAGCAGCGCTGCTGCCAAATAAGCCCGTTATTTGTACCTATACAGAATAAACAATATCCATCCTTTCTCCTGATTCATGGCGAAGCGGATACGCTTGTGCCAATATCACATTCGAGACGAATGGCAGAACGCCTGATTAAAAACAATATTGCATGTACTATGTACAGTGTGGAAGGCGCAAATCACGAGGAATATGTGTGGAGCAATCGAGTACTAGATATTGTATTTGATTTCATTGACAAAAGACTTTAACGGGGAACAGATCCATGTATAAATTCAGCTTTCACAATCATACAACGCGATGCCAGCATGCGCAGCCGGACATGAGCGACGATTCATTGGTGCAAGCTCATATTGCAAAGGGATTTACCAGCATGGCCTTCACGGATCATTGCCCGTGGAAAACCCTCATACATCCAAGCGGTATTCGTACCAGAATGCTGTATTCCGAAAAAAAAGAATACATTGCATCAATTGACATGCTCAAGAAAAAATACGCAGAAGAAATCAACATTTTTTCAGGCTATGAAATGGAATATATTCCATCGCTGCATGAAGAAATGGTCCAAATGCGGAAAGAAGCTGATTTGATCCTCCTAGGCCAGCATTATCTTTACAACTACGATACAGGATCGGTGCAGGGCTTCAATTATTCGCAGGATCATATATCCGAAAAGGATTTACTGCATTATCCTGTTTTGATCGAACAGGCTGCGCGAGAGGGATTCCCAGACATAATTGCCCATCCCGATATATATTTGAAAAACCGACTCACCTTTGGGGATACAGAAGAGAGAATCGCCCATCGGATCGCGCAGATCGCGGTGCAGCATCATCTTCCGCTGGAAATAAACCTGGCTCATATTGCGGCGTGCATGGATGGAAGAATGTCCAAAGAACATTATCCCAATGCTGATTTTTGGCGAGTCGTGTCGCAATATCCAGTACAGGTGCTATTTGGGATCGATTGCCATTGGCTTTTTCAGCTAGATCTCTATGAGGCTTCCATTAAAAGGGCTCAAGAAATCATCGGCAAGAAAACCATGGCAGCCCTGTCGTTTTGCACAGAGGAAGATATTATTCGCAGGAGGCGTTGAAATGTCAGGGAAAGCTATACGGTCTTTCCGCTATACGGGGGTTACCAGGGACATAGTATCCCTTATACCCGATATAGTGTATTCGCGCAGAAATGGCCATGAATTAAAACTCTCGCTGTTTGTCCAAAAAAGTCTGAAGTATGATGCTGTACATGCAGAGAGACTACCCCTGATTGTTTATTTGGAAGGAAGCGGCTACTTGCAACCAAACTACAACGTCTGTATGGGGCAGCTTGCGTCGCTTGCCAGTCACGGCTTTACGGTTGCTATGGTAACCCCCGGCAGCTTTCTGGATGGCTGGTCCTTTGAGGATATCCATATAAACTACAAGACAGCGATCCGTTGTCTTCGAGCGAATGCGGATATCTATGGCATTGAGCCGGATCATGTCATTGCTTGGGGGACTTCTTCGGGCGGAACATCAGCCGCTTTTGCTGGATTGAGCGGAGACCGTGCGGAGTATAAAACAGCAGAATACGCTCAGTTTTCCGATCAGGTACAGTGCGTGGTCTGCCTGGCTGGCCCCCAGGATCTTTTTTCCTTGCTGAATGATACATCACGGGGAAAATTCTATCACGAAAACTGGCTATTGCGGAACTCCCAGCAAGAGTGGGAAACCGCTCTGTCGGCAGGCAGCACTGCGTTCTTGCTGAAGGAAAATAGAATTCATTGCCCCTTCTATTTAGTGCACAGCGATTCAGATGAAATGGTGCCGTTTGATCAAACAGCTCATTTTTATCAGCAACTACAGGAAGCAAACCACATTGCCGAAATGGTGCTCCTCAAAGGCGCACCACATCAGAATGGATTAACAACAGATATTCTTGAAGATGCTGTCCGTTTTATCCGTCATGCATTCGCAAGTTCATAATTTCTTTGAAATTAACAGCGAACAGGAACAAAAAGAATTTGAGGCACGGAAACAAACATCGGAACGAAAAATGAGGATCAAGACCAATCACCTTGATCCTCATTTTGTGTCTGACATTACAGTCTCATCTTTATACCAGAATTAAAGACCCTCTGAAGGTGGCTCTTTTATTCCGCTCAAATCTTCTGGCCGTATGCTACCAAGCGTATAAGGAAATTTACCCAGAATGCAGCATGCCATTTATAGGTTGTGCTGCGTTTCTTGTTATGCGTCCATGTTAAAGGCTCTGTGCATGGCAGCTAAGTTTGCTCGTGCGCCTGCCATGATGTATTTTACGTCATATCCAGCTGAGATCATCCGCGCGCCTCGCTTATACCAGTCCCGCAGGGTCTCTTCATCCGTCGCTCCCAGCGAAACTCCAGCCACCATGCCAGCCGCGCTGATGCGGCCGATAGTCTCATTGATGATTGTTCGAATATCGGGATCATTGAAGTGTCCCAGCCTGCCCATGGAACCGGACAGATCATTGGGGCCAAGGATGAAAACATCTAATTCGGAGATCGTGAGTATAAGATCTTCAGGACTTCAGGACACTTGCAAAGAAATAAAGCCGGACATTATTATATATAACAAACAAAGAAAAGTGTCTTTTCCAGGAATCCATAAGCAAAAATATTCCAACCCATTATATGGCCATATTGAAAAGAAAAGAGGGACTTTTAAATAAGATCAGTTATTCTGCGCAAGAAAAGCGATATAGTCTTCCAGCATGGCCAGTTCGCCATAACGGATACGGCCGCCATCGTTGTGCGCAATCAGGAACTCCATAAAGCTGACGGCCATTTGGTATTGCCGTTCCGGAAGCTTTTCTGCTTCCTGCATCAGCGCTTGCAGTTCCTCGTTGGACGGCTTGGCGATGCGGAAAGTGATCTCCTCGTCCCGGCCCAACAGATAATCGATGGACACATGATACAGCTTGGAAAGTGCCTTCAGGTTTTCCTGAGAGGGATTGGTTTTCCCGCTTTCCCAATTTGAAACGGACGGCGGGGCAAGGTGCAAAGCATCTGCCACCGCCTTTTGACTCATGCCGGTAGCCAACCTCGCTTCTTTCAAACGGGTCATCTGCCAGCCTCCTTCCGATTGTTTTCGGGCAAATTATACCATAACTAAAAACTAATTGCAAGAAAATAAAATTAACTTAAAGCTATTGACATGCGGGCCATAAGCCTTTATAATTAGCATGCAGCTAATATTGAATTAGCTATTAAATACCATTTGACATGGAAAGCGGTGAGGTTTATGAAAAAGGAGGTCCCCCTTTGGGAAAAAAGTAATTTGACTCTGGAAGAAGCGGCAGCCTATTCCGGCATTGGTATCAATAAGCTGCGAGACATAACCAATGATGAGCATTGCAGTTTTGTGCTTTGGGTGGGTACCAAGCGATTGATCAAACGAATACTGTTTGATCAGTATATCGAAGAGTGCTATTCGATCTGATGGGCTGAAATCATGCCCGAATCGTAAAAAAGTGATGCGAAGAACGCGCCGATATGATACAATGAGTATGTCATATCAAGGCTCTTTCCATCGCGGAAAGGAGAAAAATATGTCTGAAAAGAGAAGGGACAGCAAGGGTGTCTTGCTGCGGACAGGAGAGAGCCAGAGAAAAGATCAACGTTATCAATACCGTTACCAGGATGCAGCGGGTGTGCGGCGCACGATCTATGCCGATACGCTCAAGGAACTGCGGGATCGGGAAGAAGAAATCGGCCAGATGGCAGAGGATGGGCTGGACTATGCGGCGGGCAATATTTCGGTCAATGAATTGCTGCAGCGCTATGTCGGCCTCAAAACAGGTGTTCGCTATAATACCAAGGTCGGTTATAAATTCGCCCTTGATCTGATCAAGAAGGAACCCTTCGGCAAACGAAAGATCAGGGATATCAAGGTATCCGATGCCAAACTGTGGTTCAAAAAGCTGCACAAGGATGGTCGCGGATACAGCACCATTACCAGCGTGCGGGGTGTGATCAAGCCCGCGTTTCAAATGGCCTGCGAGGAAGACGCGGTGCGCAAAAATCCATTCTGCTTCAAGCTGACGGACGTGGTGCCCAACGATTCCAAACGCCGGATCGCGCTGACCGAGGCGCAGCAGCGCCTGTGGATGGATTTTATCCGTGCGGATAAAACATACAGCAAGTACTATGAGGAGTTCGCAGTCCTGCTGGGAACGGGGATGCGGGTCAGCGAGTTTTGCGGGCTGACCAAGGCGGATTTGGATTTCAAACAGCGGCGTATCCGCGTGGACCATCAGCTGGTGCGAGAAAACAACGGGCGATACTATGTGGAGAAGACCAAGACAGCAGCAGGCCGCCGGTACATTCCCATGACAGATGCGGTGTATCGCAGCTTGCAGAACATTTTGGTGCATCGTCCCAAGCTGAAAACCGAACGGATCATCGACGGATACTCCGGTTTCATCCTGATCGACCAGCGGATGAATCCCAAGGTGGCGCTGCACATCGAGCACGCCTGCGTCTGGGCCATGAAGCGATACCGACAACTGCATCCGGATCAGTCGCTGCCCAGCATCACGCCCCATGTATTCCGGCATACCTTCTGCACCAATATGGCCAACGCGGGCATGGATATCAAAACCTTGCAGTATGTGATGGGGCACTCTGACGTGGGCGTTACGCTGAACGTATATACCCACGTTCGTTATGACCGGGCTGCGGAGCAGATGATTCGATTTGCCAGCCTTTTGCCTGACAGGGCGGTGTGACTGACACCATTTTACACCAAATCTACACAAAATAGCGGATAGCTTATGTGGATTTATACAGATTTGCGTGTAAAACGGGTTGCGGATCAGCTCTTGAAATCTTTTAAAACTCGTTGAAATATATGAATATATCGGCGTGTAAAGAGTTATGGAGCACTATACAAAAAGATGATTAAAGTTTTAATGATCTGCCACGGCAATATCTGCCGCTCTGCGGCGGCGGAGGTGGTATTGAATCAATTGGCCCGGGAGGCGGGGTTGGAGGGGGTACTGCGGGCGGAGTCCGCGGCGGCCACCCGGGAGGAGATCGGCAACGACATCTATCCGCCCATGAAGCAGGCGCTGGAGCGGCGGGGATACGCCTGCCCGCGGCATGCGGCGCGGCAGACGGCGCGGGCGGACTATGAAAAATATGATCACATCGTGGGCATGGATGATGAAAACCTGCGGGACATGCGGCGGATCTACGGCGGCGATCCGGCGGGCAAGCTGTCCTATCTGATGGACTGGGCAGGCCAGCCGGGGCGCAGCGTGGAGGACCCCTGGTACACGGGAGATTTTGAGGGCGTGCTGAGCCAGATCGAGGCTGGCTGCAAGGGGATGCTGGAGAAGCTGCGCTGATCAGAGCGCCCGCGGACAAACAAAAAATGCAGAGATCGGATGCCGGCCTTTACACCGGCGTCCGGTCCCTGCATTTTTGTTGGGCTGTTATTTGCGGATGAACTGCTCGTCGCCGGCGGGGGCGTCCGCATCGGATACGCAGCGCTCCGCCTGCATGTGCAGATCGTATTTTTCCCGCAGGGCCATGATTTGCCCCATGGTGGGGGAGGCGTGATGGGCGTCCAGGGCGGCCTGGTCCCGCCAGGCGTCGATGAGCAGCACGGTTTCCGGATCGTCCAGGGAGGCGAAATACTGGTAGCGCTCGTTGCCCTCCTCGGCGCGGATGGCGGCCACGACGCCGGAATCCATCATTTCCCGGGCGAAGGCCCGGGCGCTGCCGTTGCGGCCCGTGTAATAGAGATGAATGATCTTGGACATGATGCTTTCTCCTCTTTTATGCTTCCTTGCTATGGCGCACGTCAAAGCGCAGCGCCTCAAAATCCGCGTCCAGCATGGCCCAGGCCTCGCCCTGACGCCAGGTCAGCCGCAGGCTGTGGGCGTCCGGCTGCTCCGCCAGGACCGCCGCGCCCTCCTCAAAGGCGGGATGGGTGTTGCGCAGGGCCAGCAGCCGCAGCTGCTCCGCCACCAGGGGCATATGCAGCCGCGCCGCCGCCTCATCAAAGGCATAGGCGTGCCGGTTCATCTCCCGGTTGTCCGCCCCGGGGTCCCGGTCAAAGACCGTCAGATCGTTTTCCCCCGCCAGCAAATCCACATACCACACCTGGGGAATGCCGGGCATGAACAGCTGCACCGCCCGGGCCAGCAGCATTTTGGCGTCGTCACAGCCCAGGGCGGAATAATAGGTGCCGTCCATCTGGTAGACCTCGGGGATATCGCCGTAAATCATCTTGCGCCGCCCGCCGCGCGCCTCGATGCGATCCGCCAGGGCGTCGATGCGCGCGTCCGGCAGCAGGCCCCGCAGGTCGCGCATGGGGATGCCGTCGTGGCAGCCCAGCATGTTGACCACGCGGATATGCCCGTCGATCAGCTCCCGGGCCCAGGCAAAGAGCCAGGCGGAGTCTCCCATGTCCAGGGCGTCGATCAGCAGGCCGGGCAGGAAATAATCATAGGTCATGCAGCCCTGGGCCGCCAGCTTGCGGTAGGCCCCCGCGGCGTAGGGCGCATGGATCTCGGGCAGCACGGACAGGCCGTGGGCCGCCGCCATTTCCTTCAGCTTATCCAGGATCTGCCAGGTTTCGGGCTCGTTCATAAAATTGACCCTGCCAGGGGCCTTATGCAGCCGGGTGTAGGCGTCCAGCCGGAGGGTGGAGGCCCCGTACCCCGCCAGCTGCCCCATCACCTGGTCATACCATTGCCATACCAGGGGACTTTGGATGTTCACGTCCATCTGGCCCATGTACCGGCGGCGGCTTTCCAGCAGCCGGCTGGCCGCCGGGCGGCAGTCCTCAAAGCCCGTCCAGTCCATTTCCCCGGGAGCGTGCCCCAGGGCCAATTCGCCGTTGACGCGCTCCGCCAGCCGCCGGGCCGTGTCATAGCAGCCCCCCGCCGCCTCCAGCAGATCAAAAAGATCCACCCGCGGATAAAACACCTTTTGATAGAAGGTGTTCCAGTAGGGCGCCGCCCGCCCGTCGGGCAGACGCACCATCAGGATGGGCAGGGTCTTTTTGCGAAGGTTCCTGGCGGAAAACTGGTCCGGCCTGGGCTGGATATAGCCCTGCTCCGTCATCTCCCCCAAGCCCGCCCAGAAGCGGTTCCAGTCGATGAAGAAATCCCGGTAGGGCGAGGCGTCGCCCCGGCGCAGGATATCCTGAAACTGGGGCGAGAGCACGGACAGGTGGTTCAGGATAAAATCCACCATCAGCTCCAGCCCCATGTTCCGCAGGGCCGCCAGGTCCTCCTTCCGGGCCAGCGAAGGGCAAAGATCATAGGAAATCACGGAAAAGCCCCGGTCCAGGTCGGTATTGAACAGCGTAGGCAGGATATAAAAGCCCCGAAAGGCGTCCTTCAGCGCAGGCAGCGACAAAAAGCGGGCCGTTTCCCCCAGATTGCCGCCCAGGCTGTCCGGATATGCGTTGAGTATCACGCCCTGACGCATGGCGCACACCTCCTGCGGCGAAGCCCGCCGCGCCCTTTTTTCGGATAAGACATTATACCATAGGTTGCGGGAGTCCTTCAAGGGCGAGGGGGTAGGAGAATAACGGACGGGGCCTTCCCCTTTTCTCATACTGAACGCTGATTAAAGACATACACAAACAGAAATTTGACGGGGAAAGGGGTACGCTTCTCTTTTGAGTCAAAAGAGAAGCAGAAAACCTGCGTTTGTCGCCATAAAAGTAACGAACGCAACGAGAAACAAAGTTGCAGTCCACCGCTTCCGGGCAGCCAGCTTCGCTGGCGTGCTGTGCGCAAAGCGCACAGCGAAAAACCGCTGGACAGACCAGAAAATGAATGAATTCATTTTCTGGGAGAAGAATTCTCCTGGCGCAGAGGTTTGGAGGCCGCGGAGGCCTCCAACGTTTCCTTCGTCAAATTTCTGTTTTTCGGTGTATGGCTTTAACTCGGTTTAGGTACCACACAAAAAAGGATCGCCCGCAGACGATCCTTTTTCATGGATAAGTACTTTAGCTTTCCTTGGGGAAGTTGCCCTCAAACAGATAACGCTGGGTGGCGGGGCCGGCCTTGCCGTCGGGGGTCAGACCCTTGTCGCGCTGGAAGTTGCGCACGGCGGCCTCGGTATCCTCGCCGTAATAGCCGTCGCAGTTGCCCTTGAAGTAGCCGGCGCTGCGCAGGGCCTTTTGCAAACGGGTCACCAGGGAACCCATGGTGCCCTTCTCCAGGGTCACATAGTCGCCGCTGGGATCGGCGGTGACGCGCACGTAGGTGTTGGGCTGGATGGTGGCGGTGGCCTTGGCAGTCTTGGGGGTAGCGGTGGCCCTGGCCTGGGAGGCGGTGGAAACGGTGCCCGCAAAGAGCTTTTGCAGGGTGGAATAGCCCGCCTTGCCGTCCGCCGTCAGGCCGTTGGCCCGCTGGAAGGCCTTCACCGCGTCCGCGGTGGCGGTGCCGTAGGAGCCGTCCACGGAGCCGGAAAGGTAGCCCAGGGATTTGAGCTTGCTTTGCAGGGTGCGCACCGCCGCGCCCTCATCGCCGGTTTTCAGGGTGACGCCGATGACGCCCACGGCGCTGCTGGCCTGGCGGGCGGAGTTGGAATAGAGCTTCTCCAGGGTGCCGGGGCCCGCGATGCCGTCGGAATCCAGGCTGTTGCGCTTCTGGAAGGAAATGATGGCCTGCTCGGTGATATCATCCACCTTGCCGCTGGCGCTGCCGGTCAGGTAGCCCAGCTGGATCAGGCGATTCTGCATCTGCTTTACGTTGGCCCCGCTGCTGCCATGGCTCAGGTACACGTTTTCGGTCTTGGGCTTGGCGGTGGGCTTGGGCGTGGCCGTCACCCGGGCAGTGGGCCGGGGCGTGGCCGTGGGCTTGGGGGTGGCGGTGGCCTTGGGCGTGGCGGTGGCCGCCGTGGAGGAGCCCAGCTTGGCCAGGGTGGAGGGGCCCACCACGCCGTCGGGCGTCAGCTTGTTCATGCGCTGGAATTCCTTCACCGCGTTCTCGGTGTATTCGCCGAAATCGCCGTCCGCCTTGCCCTCAAAGTAGCCCAGGCGGCGCAGGGATTCCTGCACGTTCTTGACGCGCTCGCCCTGCATGCCGCGCTTGAGCAGGGTGCTCTCCGTGGCGCTGGGGTCCGTTGTGGGCGTGGCCGTGCCCACCAGACCGGGCACGATGGTGGCCGCGCCGATGGTGGGCGTGGGGGTCGTCTCGTTCACGGGCGGCTCGGTCTCATCCCAGCTCTGGGTGTTGGGATCGGGGGTGGCCGTCTCCAGGGGCACCTCGGTGGGAACCTCCGTGGCCGGGATCTGGGTATAGCGCAGCCAGGCGCCCGTGTTTTCCGGCTGATTGGTGGTTTCCGGGTCCACGATGCACCCGCTCAGGCCCACGCACACAAGGCCAATGAGCGCCAGCAGCAACAAAACCTTTCTTTTATGGTTGAGCATATTTCAAATTCCCCTTTCGGCGGATAAAGTATCACAGCAGGCTTTCCATGCCGGTATACACGATGGCCTGCATGCCCACCCGGCGGGCGGCCTCGGCGTTGACGGGCCGGTCGTCGATGAACACGCATTCCTCGGGCTTCAGGCCATAGCGGCTGCACAGCAGTTGATAGATGGCGGGCTCGGGCTTGCTGATTTTTTCCCGGCTGGAAATCACCATGCCGTCCATCTGGGAAAAGATGGCGGAAAACCGCCTTTCCGTGCGGGCGAAGGGCTCCAGGCCGTAATTGGACAGGGCAAAGACCTTTTTGCCTTGGGCATGCAGCTGCGGGATCAGCTCCACGGCGGGCATGGGGCGCATGAACTCGGGAAAGCGCTGGATGGCGGGCAGGATCAGCGGCCAAACGCTTTCGTCCCCGTAGCGCCGGGCGGTATCCCGGGCCACCTCTTCCTCCGTCACGGTGCCCGCGTCCAGCGCCACCCACATGGGCGAATCGTAGAGCAGATGCCAGTCCAGCCTTTGGGCCAGACCGGCAGGCACGGTGAGGGGCAGATAGGTTTCGGGCTCGAAGGTCAACAGCACGCAGCCGATGTCAAACACCACGTTTTTCGCGTTTTCGATGATCGCGTTCACAAGCACAGGCCTCCATCCTTTGTAACTGTATTCAATATATCACACTTTTGTAACAATTTCAACGGTTTTTCTTCATTTTGACAAATGTTGTAACAATTCGATCTTTTCTTTTCCGAAGGGGCCCGGACGCTTGACAAGGAAGCCATGGTCGGATAAACTGAAAATGGTATAATTTGTCGCTTTTTTCAGGAAGGAGGCCCCCTATGCACAGAAGAAACCCTCTCATCGCCCGGGCGCTGTTCTGGGTGGGACTGGCGCTCTTGATCCTGTCGGTCTATGAGCTCTGCATCCGGCTGGACGCCTCCTGGGGCTGGGCCAGGGGCTATTTCCTGTCCCATTACGAGGCACAGACTCCCGTGGGCATCGTGCTCAAATATATCCCCTATGAAAACCTGTGGAAATGGGGCTACATGCTGCTGTGCGCCATACTGGCCCTGTGCGCGGTCTTTTCCCGGCGCACCCGGCGGCAGAGCGGCTTCATGCTGGTCCCCGCGGCGGCGCTGACGGCCCTGGGCTTCACCATGCGGCTCAGCATCTTCGGCGATCTGGTGCGCACCCTCAAGCTCCTGCCCCTGACGGCCTTCACCGCCCTGTGCCTGCTGCACGTGGTCATTCCCCTGCCTCAGCCCAAACAGCAGCCCCGGCCCAATTTTGCTCCCCAGCCCATGCAGCCCTACCAGCGCCGCCGCCGTTCCGAACGGCGCAAGGCCTCCTGACAGAAAGAAGGAAGATCATGAAGTGCTTCATCGCCCTGCTGCTGATATTGACCCTGCTGCTTTCCCTGGCCCCCGCCGCCCTGGCCGCCACGGCCAGCCTGTACTTTGGCGCTTCCCAGGTCAATTACAATATGGACAAGGGCGTCACCCTGACCATCAAAGCCATCAAGGCCCCGGAAAAGGATTTGACGGTGCGTTTCCACGATCAGCGGGGCAACCAATACGCCGTCACCTTCCCGGCGGGCCAGACCGAAATGCAGACCCTGGTGCGCGACACCCTGCCCACCGACGGCAGCCAGACCCTGTTCATCCTGGACAATAACGGCGGCTACGTGCGCCGCACCCCGGACGCCTGCGCCGCCGTGCCCAAGGGAACGGCCTCCTTCTCCTTTGCCAGCCCCGTCTATCAGACCTTCACGGGCCGGGAGCTGGGCTGCAAGATCCGGGTGGAGAACCCCGGGGCCCTGGCCGCGGGCACGCGGATCTATCTGGTGGACGAAAAGGGCCGCCTGGTGGACACCCTGGAGCACAATCCGGGCCGCACGGCCTGGAATCTGACCTTCGCCACCGATGAAAGCTGGATGCCCGGGCGGTATATCTCCATCCGCGTGGAGACCCGGGACACCGTGGAGGACACGGCGCTCTTCGCCGTGGGCAACACGGGGCGCAAGGCCATCTGGGGCGTGGACCGGGCCGATAACAAGATCTCCTTCACCATGGACTGCGGCTCCCACAACCGCTATGTGCCCCGCATCCTGGATATCCTGGATCAGTATGGGGTGAAGATCACCTTCTTCGTCACCGGAGCCTTTGCCGCCGCCAATCCCGACCTGGTGCGGGAGATGGCCGCCCGGGGCCACGAGGTGGGCAACCATTCCTGGACCCACGCGGACTTTGACACCCTGGACAAGGAGCAGATCTATTCAGAACTTACCCGCACCAGCGATCTGCTGGAATCCCTCACGGGGCAGAAGGTCACCCTGTTCCGCCCGCCCTATGGCCATTGCAGCGGCATCACCCGCAGCATCGTCAACGCCCTGGGCATGCAGGCCGTGCGCTGGACCCACGAGAGCATGGACGCCCGCAGCGAGGCCAGCCAGGCAAACAGCCTCAAATACTCCACCCGCAACATGCAGGGCGGCAGCATCATCCTGACCCACACCAGCGCGGGCTGCACCGTGACGGTGCTGGACCAGATCCTGCAATGGTACCGGGACAACGGCTTTGAGGTGGTGCCCGTGAGCCAGCTGCTTCTGAGCGGAGACACCTGGCTGGACGAGGACGGCATCCTGCACGCACAATAAAAAAACGAGGTTTTATTCTATGTTTTCCATGCAAAAAGCCCGCAAGACCCTGATCGGGGACCGGGTATTCTATAAGGCCGTGCTGGCCATCATCATCCCGGTGATCATCCAGAACGGCATTTCCAACTTTGTCAACCTGCTGGACAACCTGATGGTGGGGGCCCTGGGCGACGCGCAGATGAGCGGCGTGTCCATCGCCAACCAGCTGGTGTTCGTGTTCAACCTGGCGGTGTTCGGCGGCCTGGCCGGGCCGGGCATCTTCGGCGCGCAGTTCTTTGGCGCGGGGGACATCAAGGGCCTGCGGGCCACCTTCCGCATCAAGATATTGGAATGCATCTTTCTGCTGGCGGTGGCCTTCGTGGCCCTGCTGGGCTTCGCCAAGCCCCTGATCAGCCTGTTCCTGCAGGGCGACGGCGACGCGGCCCTGGCGGAAGAAATGCTGCAATGCGGCCATGATTATCTGATGGTGGTCCTCTTTGGGCTGCCCGCCTTCGCCCTGAGCCAGACCTACGCCGGCACCCTGCGCGAGACCGGCGAGACCCGGGTGCCCATGATCGCCAGCGTGGTGGCGGTGTTCACCAACGCGGTGTTCAATTACCTTCTGATCTTTGGCAAGCTGGGCCTGCCCCGGCTGGAAGTGGTGGGCGCGGCCCTGGCCACGGTGATCAGCCGCTATGTGGAGCTCCTCATCGTGATGGTGTACACCCACAGGCAGCATGCCCGCTATCCCTTCATCGAGGGGGCCTACCGCACCCTCAAGGTGCCCGCACCCCTGCTGCGCAAGGTGCTGCGCATGGGCGCGCCGCTGCTGATGAACGAGCTGCTCTGGTCCATCGGCATGAGCACCCTCACCGCCGTCTATTCCCTGTGCGGCCTGGTGGTGGTGTCGGCCCTGAGCATCACCTTCACCATCAGCAACCTGTTCAACTCCATCTACATGTCCCTGGGCACCGCCGTGTCCGTCATGGTGGGCCAGGCCCTGGGCGCGGGAGATTTTGAGAAGGCCAAGGCCGACGTGTGGCGGCTGATGTTCTTCGGCGTCATGGGGGCCATTGCCATGGGGCTGCTGCTGTTTCTGTCAGCGCCTTTGATCCCCCGGGCGTACAGCGGCGTCACGGAGGACGTGCGCCGCACCGCCACCACCCTGCTGCGGGTCACCGCCTGCGCCATGCCCCTGTATTCCTTCGCCCATTGCTCTTATTTCACCCTGCGCTCCGGCGGCAAAACGGTGATCACCTTCCTGTTTGACTGCGGCTACACCTGGGCGGTCTCCGTGCCCCTGGCCCTGCTGATGGTCAAGGTGGTGCATGCCGATATCGTGGTGGCCTACGCCACGGTGGAATTTGCCAATATCATCAAGGACATCCTGGGCTACGTCTTTGTCAAGTCCGGCAAGTGGATCCAGAACCTGACCCAAGTGACCGACAATGCGTAAGCTGACCCGCATCGTCACCGATGGGGAGGACGGGCAGCGGCTGGGGAGCCTCCTGACGGGGCCGCTGGGCCTCAGCCGCCACCGCGTCAGCAGCCTCAAATTCAGCGGCGGCATCCTGCTGGACGGGCAGGCGGCCCATACCGGAGCAGCGGTCCATGCCGGGCAGGTCGTGGAGATCCTGCTGACGGACGGGCCCTCCGATCTGACGCCCTACGATTTGCCGCTGGCCCTCCCTTACCGGGATCAGGACCTGCTGATCGTGGACAAGCCCGCGCCCCTGCCCGCCATCCACAGCACCCGGCAGGACGCGCGCACCCTGGAAAACGCGGTGTACGCCGCCCTGGGCTGCCCGGCGGACTTTTGCTATCGCCCCGTGAGCCGCCTGGACAAGGGCACCAGCGGCCTGATGCCCGTGGCGCTCAACGCGCACATGCACGCCCGGATGCAGAAATTGCTGCACACGCCGGACTACGCCCGGGAATACCTGGCCGTGGTGGAGGGCGCGCCGCCCGAGAACGCGGGCGTCTGCGACGCGCCCATCGGCCACGTGGAAGGCGTGCGCCGCGTCGTAGCTCCCGACGGCAAGCCCTGCCGCACCCATTATCGGGTGCTGAAGCGGGCCAACGGGCGCTGCCTGCTGTGGCTGCGGCTGGACACGGGCCGTACTCATCAGATCCGGGTGCATATGGCCCACCTGGGCTGTCCCGTGGCGGGCGACGGCCTGTACGGCACGGCCTTGCCGGCATTGCCCGGGCGCTTCGCCCTGCATTCCGCCCGGCTGGCCTTCACCCATCCCCTGACCGGAGCGCACATCGCCCTGGAAAGCCCGCTGCCGGAGGAATTGGCAGGGCTGATGGGGCAGAGGCAAGGACCTTGACAAACAGAAATTTGACGAGGAAGGGAACGACGGGGGCCTTCTCTTTCAGAGCCTGAAAGAGAAGCAGAAAGGGCAATCTTTATATTTGTTGGCGTGGCGATGGCTGGTGTCTTTCGTGTCCGTGGGAGAAG
>CACZLE010000008.1 GCA_902781945.1 uncultured Eubacteriales bacterium
GCAAGTTGGGTTATCTGCGCTGCATCCCGAGCGCAAAGCGTGAGGGCCAGAGCGAAATTAAGGAGAACTCAACCGCTCCCGGCACACGGCAGTGTGCGTGCGCGCAGCGCACATAGGCCGATAGGCCCGGGAGCGCGCACAGGACAACCTTCGCAAACGCTGACGCTCAACAACCATGGAACAAACCAACAAACGCTATAAACACAGCCCTTTTCGGTTCCTTTTCGGGCGTCGAAAAGGAACGCCCCGTCGTTTCCCTCCTCGTCAAATTTCTGTTTATCGATGCTTCATTCTCAGACATAGCTTGTCATTCATCCACCCAGTCCAGCTGGCACACCATCCCCGCCGTGATCACGTCCTCTTTTTTGAGCCAGCCGTAGGTCCCTTCGGGGTCCATGAAGCAGCCCATCTCACCCCGGGGCACGCACACGTAGTACCAGTCGCCACTCTCCAGCACCAGGTGCATTTTCGCTCCCTCGGGCAGGTCCGTCACCGTGCCGTCCAGCAGGCCCGTGCCTTTTTTGAGGGAAACGTCCTTTTTTGCTTTGGCCACGGCCTGGGGCTGGAGAAAATAATCGTTGCCGGTTCTCACATAGTTGGAGGACACATAGCCCTTGAGGCTTCCCACTTCCGTGCGGTACCAGGGGTTGGGATCGCCGGGCAGCTCCTCCAGAATGGGGATCAGGGCTCCGGGCAGGAAGGTGCCCAGATCCTTGGATCGGCTGGAGGTCTTGGCCCGCAGGTGTACGCCCACGGTCATGCCGTAGCCCGCCGGGATAAGCTCGGGCTGATCCGCTTCAAATGCCGCCATGGTGGCGGGAAATTCCCGGATGTCCATGGCTCCAAGGTAGGGAATGACCTGCTGCGGCTTGATACAGGTGGTGATCAGCTTTCCGCCCCGGTACAGCTTGGCCGTCCAGGGGTCCCAAAGCTCCTGTTTAATGCGCAGGGCGTCGCCGCCCTTTTCCACGCGCTCATACTGCATGATCTGGCAATAAGCGCGTCCACCGCCGTCCTTGTTGGTGATGATCACCTGGAATCGGGCGGTTTCGGTGTCCGACAGGGTGTAATCGATGCTGAAGCCGTCGTATGTATTGTGGATCGCCAGGTCGCAGTCCGTGTACAGGGCGTTATCGCCCACGGGAATCATGGTCCATTGATCCCTGTCGTTGTCCAGGATCACCAGCAGCCGTTTCCCGTCCTTTTCAAAGGCCGCCAGCCCCAGACCGTAGGGCGTGCGGGCATGATCATTGAATTGCCCGTCATTCTGCCACAGCGCCCCGCACAGGCAGGTCCAGCCCGCCAGCCTGGGCTGGGAGAAGGCCTCCTTCAATTGCTCCGGCACTTCCTGATAGAAGTTTGTCCGGGTGACGGTGGCGCCTGTCATTTCCTGGACCTGCCACGCCTTGATACCGGCATCGGGTTTCTTTTCTTCTGTCAGGGTCAGACTGTTCTGCTCCAGTATTTCGTCCCGCAGGGAAACGAGCGCGGGGGTCCATTGATATTCCGGTCCGTAGCACCGGGTCAGGAAGGCCTGCAGGGCGTCCGCCCCGGTGGCGTAGGGATTTTGGATGGCGTCCAGCATGTTTTCGTTGTTGCTGAGGCCCAGATCGATGTTTGTTTGCTTGTAGGCGGCCCGGGCGTCGTCGTTCCAATCCGCCCACCAGTTGCCCTCCCGCGCCCGGCGCAGCATCTCGTTGACGGCGCTTTCCCCGGGATAGGGGAGGTACTTTTCCTTGTAAAAGGGCGTGTCCCCACCGGTGGAGCCGTAGGAATCATAGAACAGCGTGTACACCCAGTCCGGGTGATCCTTGGGCCAGAAGCGCACGGTGTCGATGCCGTTGTCCTCAAATTCAAAGTTCTCCGCTTCCTCCACCGTGTAGCCGAACACTTCCGTCAGGTCGTTTTTCGCTCCCTGGATGGGATCGTATTCCGCCAGGGCTGTCGAAGCCGCCAGCAGCAGAAGAACCAATAAGAAGATTGTCTTTTTCATTGGTATGCCTCCTCGTCAGCCGTTGCCGTTCAGGCCGCCGTAATTCATGTTGTAATATACGATGCGGGTCTCCGGAGCGATCTGCACGATAAAGTAGGCTGACATGTCGTAGTTGGCGTCATAGGCCCGTTCGCTGTTCCAGCAGCCCACATCGATATAGCGGATGTTGCCCTTGAAATATTCCTGCACGGGCACAAAATAGTTTGCCTGCTTGGCCCGCTCGGGATTTACGTCCGCCAGCCAGGTTTTGAGATCGTCATAGAGAGCGCTCAGCGCCTCCTCACTGGGCGAGATGGACGAGGCAACGAAGTCCTGCTCCTGATCCTGGCTCCACAGGCCGATCACATTGCCGTTTATGTCAAAGTGAGCGTACAGCAGGTTTTCCTGGGCAGGCGTGCTGCCGAACAGAAAATATTGATCGTCCGTGCGCATATCCACAGCCCAGGTCAACCCTTCGTCCTTCTCCCGGTTCAGGGCCTCCATGCCCCACAGACTGTCCGCATAGGCGAAGGCATCCTCGTCATTCTTGATGACTGCGTCGCTCATGGACGTAACGCTGCGCAGCAGCCGTGGCGCGTAATGCACCTCCGCCGTGGCGAAGGCCCCCACCAGGCACATGGAAGCCAGCGCCATAAAGCATACGCTCAGCCATTTCAGGGGTTTGCGGCCAGTCAGCACGGTCATCACCCGCTTTTTGAGCCGCTTGCCCGTCATGGTCATGCCCGTGGCCAGCACCGCCATGCCGGGGGCGTTGCGTTTGGCGGCGGCCAGCACCAGCACGCTGGCGTAGGCCTTGCGCCCCGCGCTGTCCATGGGCCTGGTCACCCGGTCGTCACAGCGCAGTTCGCCGTCCGTGCGGCTCATGGACGCAGCCAGCCACACCAGGGGATTGAACCAGTGCAGGGCCACGCACAGCAGCCGCAGCACGTTCCACCAGTTATCGCAATTTTTGATGTGGCACACCTCGTGGGTCAGCACGTGGATGGCGTCCTGGGGCGAGGCGGTCAGCGGCAGGGCGATATAGGGCCGGAATACGCCCACCAGGCAGGCGCTGGGCAGAGGGTCTACGAAGTACACCGGCACGGGCTTGATATGCCGCTCCGCGCACAGGGCCTCATACTGCTCCCGCAGATGGCCATAGATGGGATCGATGCGGTCCGCCCGCAGCCGCAGGCGGAAGCGCACGTTGCAATAGAGGGTCCACACCAGGATCGCAGCCACGCCAACAGCGTAGATCTTGGCCAGGGAGATACTCAGGGAAGCGTTCTCCACCTCCCAGGTAAGCTGATACGCCAGGTTGGCAGGCTTGACGAGCTTGGCCCGGTAGAGCAGGCTGCCCGCCTGCCCCAGGGCGTCGGTGAGGCGCACCTTCACCTGGCCCGCGATGGGCCGGATGGCGGTGTCCGCCGCAAAGGGCGAGCGGATGCCGTTGATCAGGGGATTGGGCAGCGTGATGGGCAGCAGCAGGCGGATGGCCACCAGCAGCCAGCCGAAGCACAGGGCCCCGTTGCCCAGGGGACGGCGAAAGAACCGCCGCAGAAGGATCATCAGCAGGATGGCGATGGAGGCCATGATGTTGGCCTCGATCAGAAAATTGTACAGCAAGGCGGTACGCATAAAGCAGCCTCCTTTATTTGACGCTTTTCAGTATTTCCTGTATGTCCTCCGCCGTCAGCTGGCCGGACTGCACCAGATTATTGATCAGCAGCGAGGCGTCGCCCTTGAACACGTGGCGAAGGAATTTGCGGGTCTGGTCGGTGCTGGCCTCCTCCCGGGATACGGCGGGGGTATAGGTCTTGGCCGGGCCGCTGTCGTCCACCCGCACGGTGCCCTTTTCCTCCATGCGCTTGAGCAGGGTGATCACGGTGTGTCGGGTCCAGCCGGTGGCGGGCTCCAACTCATGGGTAATTTCGCTCATGGTGCGGGGCGCTTTGTCCCATAATACTTCCAGAATTTTCCATTCGGCGTCGGTGCATTGTATCGGCATCAATTTATCCTCCTTCAAAAGAGTGGACAGCTGTCTACGTTGAGAGTATACAACTGTCTACCATATTCTGTCAATAGGGCCAATTGTAAATTCTCTCAGCCGTTGCCGCTGAGGTCGGACAGATGGAGGATTTCCAGGATTTCGCCGTTTTCCACGTCCACAAACACCCAGAAAACGGGGACATGGGTCTCCCTGACCGCCAAATGGACGGGAATCACCCGGCAGACCCGGCCATACACCCGCCTGTATTCCACCTCGTCCCATGCGCTGGTTTTCAGCGCCATGGCTTCTTTGATGCTCAGGTCAAAGCCGTCGATCACCGCCCGGCGGGCCAGCAGCTCCATTTCCTTTTCATCCAGGCGGATTTCCGCGGGCGCGGGGCAGCTTTCCGGCGTATTCTGGGGGATGGGGTCGGCCTGGGGGTGCTTTTTCTCCCGGGCCTCCGCGATGGCCTGGAAGGGCTGCATCGTGGAGGTCTCCTCCACTATGCGCATCATCTCGCGCAGCTGATCCTTGCCCCATACCTCGGCCTCGAAGCCCCCGTAAGTGCTCATGCCCTCATGGCTCCAGCGCGCCTGGGTCTTGTCCTCCGTCACCCGCACGGTATAGGTCCCCAGCACCCAGGTAAAATCCTCCATGCCGGTAAAGGTCACGGTGAAGCCGGCCTCCGCCTCCTGTACAGCCCGGTCAAAATAGTCCAGCATGTCCCGGTCAATGCCGTATTTTTGATATATCGTCTTCTCCGCCGCCAGCGCGGCCCGCAGCTGGGGCGAAAAATCCCCTTTATCCGCCAGGGCGCAGGATGTCAGGGCGCACAGAAACAAAAGCAGACAAATGAATCTTTTCATCGGTATGTTCCTCCCGGTTTTTCTTGTAGACAACCGTCTACTGAATCGTATCACCGGGGAACGGCCCTGTCAATATCTGCCAGCCACTTGTTACATTTGTAAAAAGTATTGACGTTCCTTATCCCCTGTGATATCCTGATGTTGACCGATTATTTATGAGGTGGTGCGCATGAAATACGGAGAGAGCTTCTTCGATATCCTGTACCTGGTCTTTGCCATCCTGCTGGGCGTCCGCATGCTGCGGCAGCGCAAAAGCGCCGTTGGCCGCCTGATGGGCTGGGCCGTGCTGATCCTGGGCTGCGGCGACGCCTTCCATCTGGTGCCCCGGGTGCTCAATTATTTTGTCAGCGCCGATTTCAGCGCCTGGCTGGGCATCGGCAAGCTGGTGACCTCCATCACCATGACGGTGTTCTATGTGCTCCTCTATCGCCTGTGGCTCAAGGTGTATAAGGAAAAGGAAAACCGGGCCGTTTCCATCGCCGTGTACGTCCTCACCGCCCTGCGGGTGGTGCTGTGCCTCATGCCCCAGAACCGCTGGATCGCCAACGAGAGCGACGTCACCTGGGGCATCATCCGCAACGTGCCCTTCGTGCTGCTGGGCTGCCTCATCGTGTGGCTGTATTTCCGCAACCGCAATCAGGACAGCCGCCTGCGGCTGATCTGGCTCCTGGTCACCCTGTCCTTCCTCTTCTATATCCCCGTGGCCGTGGCCGCCGGTATCGTGCCCATGCTGGGCATGCTGATGCTGCCCAAGACCGTGTGCTACATGGTCATGATCTGGATTTTCTGGAAGTATCCGGCAAAATAAAGGCGGAAAACAAAAAAGCTCCTGATTTCAGGGGCTTTTTTGGTGTCGGTAGCCGGGCTCGAACCGGCACGCTCAAAGAGCATCAGATTTTAAGTCTGAGGCGTCTGCCAATTCCGCCATACCGACGCAGCAAAATGATTATAGCATATTTTCCCGGGCGTTTCAATCACTCCCAATGGATTTTCTCTGTGCCGGTATAAATGCCTGTATCCGCCGCATATTGTGACCATCCGAAAAAACGGGAGGGATGAACGATGGCTGGATACAGTCTTTTTATCGGGGCCAACACGGCCCGTGGATATGAGCACTTTTTACGGGAAATCGCCCCGGAGCGTGGCCGGGTCTGCGTGGTGCGGGGGCCCGCGGGCACGGAGCGCCATCGGCTCATTGCCCGCCTGGCGGACCAATGGGAGGCGGCGGGCTGGGAGGTGACGCGGTATCTGGACCCCGAGGACGCCCATCGCCTGGCGGCGGCGGTCAGCGGGGACTGGGCCATCCTGGATGGGGCAGCGCCCCATCAGATAGAGCCTGTGCCGGGGGCCATGCTCATTGATCTGAGCGCGGCCCTGGACCGCAACACCATGGAGGCCTGCCGCAAAGAGCTCGCCGAATTGCATCAGCGCATCCGAAATCTGCGCCTGCGGGCGGGCCGCTGCCTGCGGGCGGCGGAGGCGGCGTCGGAGGACGCGGCGGCGATTTATGCGGAAGCGGTGGACGCGGGCTCTGTGTATAATCTGCGGCTGGAGCTGTCCCGCTGGCTGACGGGCGCGCCGGGGCCGCGCCATCGGGCCTTTGCCCAGGCCGTGACGGCAGAGGGCGTCGTCCGCCTGCACGACAGTCTGGACAGGGAAAACCGGCGCGCGCTGCGCCTGCCCTGGGGCTATGACCCCAACGGCCTGCTGGCGCCCCTCGCCGCAGCCCTGCGGGCGAATGATACCGGCTTTGTGGCGGCCATGCAGCTGCTGGACGGCGGCAGGCTGGCCCATCTGTGCACCGCCACCCATAGCCTGACCACGGAGGTCACGGAGGAAAACTGGGATCTCAAATTCGATCAGACGGTATTGCAAGGGGAGCGGCAAGCCCTGCGCTTCGATCAGGCCGCCTGGGAGCTGGGGCTCCATCAGGCGGCGGAAGCCCTGAAGGAAGCCCGCCAGGCCCGGGACAGCCTGGAACGCCTCACCGCCGACGCCCTGGACAGGGACAAACAGGCGGAAATGATGGATCGGGCGACGGGCTATTTTCGCTGAAAGAAGAAAGAAATGCTAATACGGCTTGCAGGAATTTTGCAAACCCGGGAGAATGTAACATAGGACAGTTGGCAACAGATCGGTTTTGTGGAAGGAAAGAAAATGGACGATTATAAATATGTTCGCATCCAGGGCCTGGAGCTGGCTGAAAACACCATGTACGCCAAGGGGATTTTCAGCATGTGCATGCAGCTGATCCAGAACGACGTGATGGACGAGGAGGACGCCGCCCTGTATCGGGAGATCGACAGCTGGTTTGCCGATATCCTGCCCTTTCCGCCCCAATGCCGGAATCAGGAAAAGGTGGTCTGCTTCTTCAAGACCGAAAACGCCCGGGAAATGATGAAGATGATCCGGCCCGCGATGTGGCTGCTGGAAAAATATCATCATCCCTATTATCTGGTGTATACCAACACCCCCGGCGAGATCGTCTACGAGGATCAATACCAGGTGGCCGTGCGGGTGCCCGGCGTGTTGCAAATCGAAAAATTGCAGGAGAGCTGGAGCCCAAAAGAAAAAGAGTGATACGGAGGAAACGAACATGAAAAAGATTGGTTGGCTTTCGATGCTGGCGCTGCTCCTGCTGGCTGGCAGTCTGGCCTGCGCCCAGGCGGATATCCTGCCGCCCCATGGGGAGGGACAGATCGGTCTGCAGGCCGTGGTGCCGTGCGAGGAGCTGACCCTGCGCCAGGAGCCCAGCGCCGCCTCCAAGGCGGTGGAGACGCTGCGTTACGGAGACCTGCCCATCGTGATCCGACAGGAGGACGGCTGGGCCTACTGCGCGCTGGGGGATTCCGAGGACGCGCCCATCGGCTGGGTGAACGCGGATTATATCGCCATCGATCCCGCCTGGTATCGGACGGACGCCAAAACCCCGGTCTACGCCTGGAATGATACGGCGGCGCTGAAGGTGGCCCTGCTGGACAAGGACACTACCCTGCCCATCCTGCGGGAGGAGGGCAATTGGCTCATCGTCAGCCTGCGGGGCGCGACTGGCTGGATCCAGAAAAGTGATCGGGATTGATATAAGTGCCTAATCAGAGAAAAATCCGCGCTTTCTTCTGAGAAGAAAGCTGCAAAGAAGCACCGGGCGAACCGGCTTGAAAACAACAACAAACAATTTGCGCCTGTAACTTGAATGTCGCAGCGAGAGCTTCCGGGCATAAGAAAACCGGCGGCAGTCCGAAAAAATGAGTAAACTCATTTTTCTCGGCCTGACGCCGGTTTTTGCTGTGCGCTTTGCGCACAGCACGCCAGCGAAGCTGGCAGCCCGGAAGTGGTGGGTTGCGGCTTTGTTTCTTGTTGCGTCAAGCTGCTATTATGACGACAAAGGCAGGTTTTCTGCTTCTCTTTTGACGCAAAAGAGAAGCGTATTCCTTTCCGGTCATATTTCAGTTTGCAGCTTTTATGGCCAGGTCTCCCCGGCTGCCTGCCGCCAGGCCGCCAGAAAATCCGCAAAGGTGGCATAGCGCTTTTCCCGGTCCTCCTCGCAGGCCCGGCAGGCCACCCGGTAAAGGGGCTCTCCCGCCGTCCAGGTCACGCGCTCGCGCAGGACGCGGTCCCCGAAAAAGAAGAAGGCCAGCGCGCCCATGGCATATTGGGTCGCCCGCCCGTCCAGGGGCTCGCCCAGACGGTATTCCTCGGGGGACAGGAAAAAGCTGGAGCCGGGCATGCGCCCCAGATCGTTGACGGCGGGCGCGGTCCGATACAGATCGATGTCGCAAACGGTAATATTGCCCGCGGTCCAGTCCGCCGTCAGGCCGCCTTCATCAAAGCCCAGGGGCTGATAGCCCTTTTGCAGCGCGAACAGATGAAAATCAAACACCCGGTCGATCATGCCCAGCTGCGTCAGCAGCGGCTGCCACCTCAGCTGAACGCGTGCGTCGTTTTCCCGCAGGTTCAGGCCCTCCGGCCATTGGAAGATGGCCATGTATCCGCCAGCTGCCGAGCCGTGCCCTTGCAGCTTGATCAGCGCCGGATGGGGATAGAGAGCCTCGTAGACCGGCATGGCGCGGCGCAGGAAGCCCACGGCCTCCTCTGCCGGGATGCCCCCGGTCAAGGGCGCGCCCGCGTAGCGGATCAGCAGCCGCCCGTAGCGCGGCCCCTCCACGCCGAAGCACAGCAGCCCTTTTTCCGGCTGTGCCCATACGGCGAAGGGCTCCCCGTAATTGAGGATGAAATCAAAATCCCGGGGCGTATCGAGCGCCACCGGCACGCCGAAGATATCCCACGTCATGGCGCGGCCTCCCCGTCGCTGCGGGTCACGTTCTTGATCCATTTATCGCCCCGCAGCCGGAAAAACGCGATGATCCATTTGAAGCATTGGTCGATGCGGGTGCAGAAGTAAATGGCCGCCAGCGGCCAATGAAACACGAAGGCCGCCAGGGCGGAGAGGGGCAGCACCACCAGCCAGCCGCAGATCAGGTCCACCAGCATCACGAACCGGCTGTCGCCCGCCCCGCGGTTGATGCCCACAAAGCAGGAGGCGTGGTAGGTGGTGCCAAGCAGCGTGAAGGAGCAAATGCCGATCATCTTGACCGCCAGGGCGTAGGTGTCCGGCTCCAGATGGTACAGCGACACAAAGGGCCGCCGCAGCAGAAATACCACCGCGCACATCGCCACGCCGATGCCCGCAAACATCACCTGGATGGTGCCGGAGTATTCCCGCACCCGCCGGTAATCGCCCGCGCCCACGGCCTTGCCCACCACCACGCAGGCGCCGCCCGCCAGGGCGAAGGTAAACAGCGTGCCCAGGTTCATCATCATGTCGGTGACGGCGGTGGCGTCGATCATGGCCTTGCCCATCTGGCCCAGGATCACGGCCTTGAGCAGCCCCACCAGCGCCCATTGGGCGTCGGTCAGCCCCACGGGCAGGCCGTAGTGGGCATAGTCCGTCCAGGCCCATTTTTCGCCCTTTGTCAAATCGGCGGGGCGGATGCGCAGCGCCTTTTGCACCCGGAACAGATACAGCCATACCACCGCGGCCTCCGCCGTCCGGGCGATCACCGTGGCCAGGGCCGCGCCCCGCACGCCCAGGGCCGGCAGGCCCAGATGGCCGAAGATCAGCACATAGTTGAGCCCGATGTTGGTGAACAGCGACAGCACCGTGGTGTACAGCGTCACCCGCACCACCTCGACGCCCTTCAGCATACCCACCATGGCGCTGGTGAGGGCCAGAGGGATGTAGCTCAGGCACACGATGGGCAGATACTCAAGGGCCAGATCGATGACGGCGGTTTCGCCTTTGTTGATCACCAGGGACAAAAGCGCCCGGGGAAACAGCAGCACCGCCGCCACGGCCATCAGCGCGAACAGCAGGCATGCCGCCGCCGACACCGCGCACACCGTGCGGATGCGCTTTTCATCCCGCTTGCCCCAGTATTGGCTGATCAGCACCACCGCGCCGGTGGCCAGGCCCGTCAGCCCCGCCGTGACGAAGGTGGTGATGGCGTTGCTCTGGGACACCGCCGACAGGGCGTTTGCCCCCGTGCGGGTCACCATCACGTTGTCCGCCATGACCACCAGCAGGTTCATGGCGCTCTGAAAGGCCGCGGGCAGGGAAAGCCGCAGGATGGTTTTGTAAAACTGCTTGTCCTTAACCATTTTCTTCTGAGATCCATTCCTTTAGTTTTTGCTGGAGCAGTTTTTTATCCGGCAGGTAGAGCGCGTATTGAGAGGCGAATATATTGCTGTTTTCGGGCAGGGTGATTTCGACCAGCGCGTCATTTTTTTCCTTGCACAGCAGTATGCCGATGGTTTGATTTTCCTCTGGAATTTTCACATACCGATCATAGTAATTGACGTACATCTGCATCTGCCCCAGATCCTGATGCGTCAGTTTATCGATTTTCAGGTCAATCAGCACGTAGCAGCGCAGGAGCCTGTTGTAGAAAACGAGATCAACATAATAGTTATCTTCATTAAAGGAAAACCGCTTCTGTCTTGCTTCAAAAAGATACCCCTTGCCCAACTCCAGCAGGAATTTTTGCAGTTTATCGATGATTGCCGTTTCCAGATCGGTTTCGGAATAGCTGGAGCGCTCTTCCAGACCAAGGAACTCCAAAACCGTTGGCTGTTTGATGATATCTTCGGGCTTTGTGATCACATTCCCCTCGGACGCAAGCAGCAGGACTTTTTCTTTATCCCGGCTGAGGGCCAGGCGTTCATACAGACTGGCGTTATATTGCCGTTGAAGCGTGCGGATGCTCCAAAGCCCTTTTGTGGCCTCGATTTCATAAAAACGCCGTTCATCGGCGTTGCCGATGCGCATGAGCTGCAAATAGTGCGACCAAGGCAAGGTGAACGGCGGCTGATCCTTCAATTGGGTAAACAGTGTTTGGCTTTTTTGAACGGCAAAAAGGGTAAACAGCGTTTGGCTGATCCGATCTTTATATTCAGAGTAGAACCGTCGGCAGTTTTTCAAGGTTTCCCGGCTGTATCCACGTCCAAATTCATTCGTCAGCGCTTCTGATAAGCGCTCGATCACATGGGCGCCGTACTGGGCGCGGTCCAGCCCATGCTGCTGTTCTTCGACGATCCATCTTCCCAGCGCGTAGTTGGTCAGCAGTTCCACCATATTGACCTGCTGTACAGCCAGGCTTCGCGCGTATCGGATCAATTCGATGGAATGCGAGCAGAGAGCATCAACCCCGGTGATGATAGGCGCGGCGGACGGGAGCGATTCTTTGTTTTCCAATGTTGTTCACCTCGATTTTGAAAAGCCTGCTCAGATTTCCATATCCTCGGCAACGCGCAGCATAAAGGAAAACTCGCTGCCCTCGCCCTGGGTGCTGCGGGCGGTGACGCGGCTGTCCAGACGCTGCATGATCTCCTGGGCGATGGCCAGCCCCAGGCCGCTGCCCTGGGAATTGTGGCTGTGATCGGCCTGATGGAAGCGGTCAAAGGCGTGCTCCAGGGTATATTCGTCCATGCCCACGCCCGTATCCCGCACGGCAAAGCGCAGGAACCGGGCCTCCTGCTGCACGCTCAATGTCACCTGGCCGCCTGCGGGGGTGAATTTGATGGCGTTGTCCAGCAATATGGTCAATACCTGCTGGATGCGGTCCTCGTTGGTAACGACATTCGGCAGGGCTTCCGGCACGTCCAGGATCAGCCGCACGCCCTTTTTATCGGCCAGGGTCTTGGCACGGTCATGGACTTCATAGGCAATCTCCAGGGCGTCCGTTTCTTCCATGGCGAAGGCCGCCGCGCTGGACTGCAGGTGGCTCAGCTCCAGCAGGTCGTTGACCAGCCGGGACAGGCGCAGCACCTCGCTCAATATCATTTCATAGTAGCGGTGCCGTTCCTCTTCGCTGGTCACCAGCCCGTCCCGCAATCCCTCCGTGATGCCCCGCATGCTGGAAAGGGGCGTGCGCAGCTCGTGGGAAATATTGGCCACGTATTCCCGGCGGGTGCGCTCCAGCCGCTCGTGCTCGGTCACGTCCCGCAGCACCGCCAGGGCGCCCGCGCCGGAGGACAGGGGGCGGAACACCGCCAGCACCGTGGTTTCGCCGATTTGCAGCAGCAAATCCTCCTGGGGCTCCTCCGCAGCCTTGCGCAAAAGGGAGAGCACCCGCAGGGTATATTCGCTGTCACGGCCCCGCAGCAGCCTTACCGCCGCCTGGTTTTCCCGCAGGATATCCCCGGCGCGGTCCACCGCCAGCACGCCTTCGTCCAGGCTTTCCAGCACCCGGCTCAGGGTGTCGCGCTCGTAGGTCAACTCGCCCATGGACTGGGTGAGCCGGTGGGACATGTGGTTGAAGGCCCGCCCCAGGGAACGCAGCTCCACCGGCAGCTTTTCGGTGATCTCCACCTGCTCGCCGTCGCTCAGCCGCTGGGCGGCGGAGGAGAGCATGTCCACGGGCTGCATGATGCGCAGGGCCAATAGGATATAGATGAGCAGCGTCAGCGCCAGGGCGATGATGCCGTATTGCAGCAGCAGGGTGCGGAAGCCCACGTTGGCCTGCTCGCTGCTTTTCAGGGCCTTGCCCGCGACGACGCTGCCGATATCCAGCCGCAGCCCCATCACCAGCATGCCGGGCAGATCGTCCACTTCCGTGATCTCCCGGTCCAGCTTTGCCGGGTCCACTTGGGGCGCGCCGGGGGTGGCGGCCAGCAGCGTTCCGTTTTCATCATAGAGGATCAAAAACACCTCTCCGGGGTTCAGCCGGGGATCCACCGCCCTGTCCAGATCGGGTCCTTTTTCCGCCAGCAGCATTTCGCCGGTGCGGACGGCCTGGGTGACCTCCTGGGCGATGAGCCTGCGGGTGGTATCCCGGGCCAGGGCGCTGGACACGAAATACAGGGCGGTGATCAGCACCACGCTGTACAGCGTCAGGATGACCAGAATGGTGCGCGAAAAGCGCCTAAACCGCAGCATCGGCTTTTTCCTCCAGCTTATAGCCCACGCCGTATACAGATTTTAATTGCAGGCTGCTGTTTTCCGGCAGCTTTTTGCGGATGCGCTTGACGGAGGTATCCACCACCCGGCTGTCCCCGTCAAAATCGAAGCCCCAGATGGAGTCCAGCAATTGCTCCCGGGTGAACACCTGGCCCAGATGGGCGGCCATCAGGTGCAGGATTTCCACCTCTTTGGGGGACATGAGCACCTTTTCGCCCTCCACCTTCACCTCGTAGCAGGCCAGGTTGATTTCTGTGTTCCCCGTGCGCAGCAGGCTCTGTTCCGGGGCGGTCTCCAGCATGTTCATGCGGCGGAAGATCACCTGGATACGGCTCACCACCTCCCGGGGGCTGAAGGGCTTGACGATGTAGTCGTCCGCCCCCAGGGCGAAGCCCAGCAGGCGGTCCACCTCCTCGCCCTTGGCGGTCAGCATGATGATGGGCGTCATGCTGACGGCGCGGATGTCCGCGCACACCTGGGTGCCGCTGCGCCCGGGCATCATGATGTCCAGGATCACCAGGTCGGGCCGGATGCGGGTGAAGGCCTCCATCACGTCGCTGCCCCGAAAGACGGAATAGGTGTCATAGCCGTCCCTTGTCAGATACATGCGCAACGATTCGTGGATGCCCACCTCGTCGTCGGCGATGAGGATCAGTTTGTTATGGGCCATACGCGGCCTCCTTTGCAATGCTTAAAAGTTCATCCAGATAAAGTTCTTGAGCCCGACTGCCGCCTCGTCCTCGTCCGGGCCCTCCACCGTGACGGTGATCAGGTCGCCCTGCCTGATGCCCAGGCCCATGAGCTTCAGGATCCGCTTGGCGTCGGCGGCCCTGTCCTCCTTGCGGACGGTGACGGCGGAAGTATATTTTTCCGCCTCCCGCACCAGCAGCCCCGCGTGCCGGGCGTGCAGGCCCACCGGGGCCTTGATGGTGTACATAAAGGAACGCATGGGGGATCGCCTCCCTTGCTGATAAAATCCCAGCTTCATTATATCAGAACATGAGCCCCCGGGAAAGAGCTTTTTTTGTTGCGGCCCGGGCGGCTTCGTGCTACAATAGACAGGAAATATACACGTGGAAAGGAGCGCCTATGCGGCACGAGATCAAAAGCCGCCTGTCCCCGGCGGAGGTCCCTGGCCTGCGGGCCCGGCTGCAGGCGGTGATGACCCGGGATCCCCATGCCCGGGCGGACGGCACCTATGATATTCATAGTGTCTATCTGGATACGCCCAGCCGCCGGGCGCTGACTGAAAAGCAGGTGGGCATGCCGGTGCGCCACAAATACCGCGTGCGCTATTATAACGACAATCGGGATTTCTTCCGCCTGGAGCGCAAAAGCAAGGTGGGCTCCCTGTGCGACAAGGTGGGCTGCTCCCTGACCCGGGAGGAGGCGGAGCGGCTCATGGCGGGGGATATGGACTGGATGGCCCGGGACGACAGGCCCCTGCTGCGGGAAGTCTTTCTGCGCAATCGCGCCGAACTGCTGGCCCCCAGCGTGCAGGTGCACTACACCCGGGAGGCCTATATCTACGGCCCCGGCAACGTGCGGGTCACCCTGGATTCGTGCATCCGCACGGGCCTGTGGGATCCGGATTTCCTGGATATTTCCCAGCCCCGCATCCGCACCCAGGGGGATGATTTTGTGCTGCTGGAGGTCAAGTTTGACGCCTACCTGCCCGAAATCATCCGGGATATCACCTGCTGTCATTGCCGTCCCATGGGCTTTTCCAAGTTCGAGTCCTGCCATTCATTTGATTAAGGAGTACAAGGTATGAACGCTGTGCTGAACCAGCTTTTCTCCGTCAGCTTTTTTGAAAAGGCCGTGGCGTTTTCCCTGCCGGACACCCTGCTGATCCTGCTGGTGTCCGCGCTGCTGGGACTTTTTATCGCCGCGCTGTACAAGGCTACCTACCAGGGCGTCATGTACACCATGACCTATGGCGTGTCCCTGGCCGCCATCACCATGATCAGCGCCCTGATATTGTGCGTGGTCACCAGCAATGTGGTGCTGACCCTGGGCATGGTGGGCGCGCTGTCCATCATCCGCTTCCGCACCTCCATCAAGGAGCCCATGGACATCATGTTCATGTTCTGGGCCGTGGCGGCGGGCATCGCCACGGGCGCGGGCATGGCGGGGGTGGCCGTGCTGGGCTCCTTGTGCATCGGCCTGCTCATCGTGCTGCTCACCCGGGGCCGCCAGAACGGCGTGCCCTATATCCTGGTATTGCAGGTGGAGGATCAGGCCGCGGAAAAGCGGGCCCTGGAGGTGGTGGCGGCCAATGTCAAACGAAGCCGCGTCAAGTCCAAGCGCGTCACAAAGGAAGAGACGGAAATCACCGTGGATCTCCGCCTCAAAAATGAAAATACCGATTTTATGCATGCCGTCAACGCTCTGCCCGGCGTCCGCAGCGCCATGCTGGTTACGTATAACGGGGAGTATATGACTTGAAAACGCGCCGCTGTTCTTGACATGGCGAAGCGAACTGATTATAATATAAGGGCAGGAAGATAGGGGCCTTGCAGAGCAAACGCCTACCGGCGTATGCATCGAACAAAAGCCACCGCGTACTCGCGATACGCGGTGGCTTTACTATTGCTTATTTATGGTCTTTGCTTACAGCTTTGACCAAAGCAAGGATCAAGCCCATGGAGCTGATACAAATCATGATGATTTCATATGCAGTCATCCGGCATCACCTGCCTTCCTTGGTAGTCCGACAGGCGCTGTCCCGCGTATTATCTTCTCTGCCCTGCCGTCTGAAGACGGCATCGCCATTATACACGGAAAACAATATCGAGTCAACGAAATAACGCGTTTATCTGACCACTGCGTTCTTTTCCCACGCCCCGCGCTTGTATACGATATACATCAGCGTGCTGCTCAGCAGCCATCCCGCCGGATAGCTGAGGCCCACGTACAGCGGCCCCTCGATGAATTTGGTGCCGATGAACAGGTATGCCTGCCGGAAGATCACAAAGGAGAAGATGGTGATCAGCATGGGCGGCAGGGAATTGCCCGCGCCCCGCAGCGCCCCGGCATAGATTTGGGAGGCGCAGAAGGGGATATAGAAGGGCGAGAGATACAGGATGAACAATCGGCCATAATGGATCACGTCCGGGTCGCTGTTAAAGAGCTTCAGCGCGTCGCTGGCAAAGAGCATCAGCGCCGCCACGATCACCGCCGTGCCCGCGTATGCCAGCAGCACGGCGGTTTTTGTGCCTTTTTTGGCCCGGTCGATCTTGCCTGCGCCCAGGTTTTGGCCCACAAAGGTGGTGTTGGCCATGCCGATGCACATCATGGGCAGCCAGGCGAAGGCGTCCAGCCGGTTATAGCTGGCCCAGCCCGCCATGCAGGAGGACTGAAAGGCATTGATATAGGCCTGCACGAATACATTGGAAAAGGACACCACGCTGTTTTGCAGCCCCGAGGGCAGGCCCACCACCAGCACCCGGCGCAGGATGTGCCCGTGGATGCGCAGATCCCTGGGCACGAAACGATAGCATTCCTCGCTGCGGCTCAGCACCCACAGGGTCAGCAGCGCCGATAAAAACTGGCTCAGGATGGTGGCGTAGGCCACCCCCGCCACGCCCAGGCGGAAGGCCACCACGAAAAGCAGATCCAGCACCACGTTCATGCTGGCGGAAAAGATCAAAAAGTACAGGGGCCTGCGGCTGTCGCCCACCGCCCGCAGGATGCCGCTGCCGATGTTGTAGAACATCAGCCCCGCCACCCCGGCAAAATAGATGCGCAGATAGGTGATCGCCTCGCCCAGCACGTCCTCAGGCGTCTCCATCCAGCGCAGCAGCGTGGGCGTCACGGATACGCCCAGGATGGTAACAAAGATGGAGGCCAGCAGCGTCAGCAGCAGCGCCGTGTGCACCGCGTCGTGCACGCCCTTTTCATCCTTCGCCCCAAAGCTCTGGCTGATCACCACGCCCGCGCCCATGGCCAGGCCGGTAAAAAAGCCGATCAGCGAATTGATCACGCTGCCCGTGGAGCCCACGGCGGCCAGGGCTTCCTTGCCCACGAACCGCCCCACCACCACGCTGTCCACGGCGCTGTACAATTGCTGAAAGATCTGCCCGATCAGCATGGGCACCGCGAAGGAGAGCAGCAGCTTCCAGATGGTTCCCTGCGTCATGTCGACGCTCTTTTGTCCCTTGGCCATAGTTCATCCTTCAAAATGTTTGATGGGAAACAGTATAGCATACAACATCCCCGAATGGCGCAAAAAACAGCAAAAAACCAAAATATTTTGACATCCGGCCAAAACCGCCGTATAATACCCCTGAAAGGAGGGAGAAAGCTGTGGACGACATCGAATTCCGCTATGATACCCAGCTGTTGATCGAGGGCCACGATCTGGACGAGGACAAGATCAACGATTATATTACAAAAAACTTTGTGGGCGACTGCCTGCTGGCGGTGGGGGATGACGAATTGATCAAGCTCCATTACCACACCAACGAGCCCTGGAAGGTGCTGGAATACTGCCGCACCCTGGGCGAGATCTACGACATCGTCATCGAGGACATGGATCGCCAGGCCCGGGGCCTGCAGGGCTGATTCTCCGATCTTCGCAATTTTGCGCAGGCGGTCTTTTCAGACCGCCTTTTTTATGCTATAATATATTATCTATGGGGAGGGGGATGCTATGCGAAGCATGACCGGCTATGGCCGCAGGAGCTTGGCCCGGGACGGGCGCGAAATGACGGTGGAGGTCAAGACCGTCAACCACCGCTTTTTGGACGTGGCCCTGCGCATGCCACGGCATCTGGGCTTTGCGGAGGATCAGGTGCGGCGGCAGCTTTCGGAGACGCTTTCCCGCGGCCACGCGGACGTATCCGTCCAGTACCGCAACACCCGGCCCGACGCCCGCAGGGTGATCTGCGATCCCGCCCTGGCCGCGGCCTATCGGGACGCCATGGCGGCCCTCAGCGAAGCCACCGGCGAGGAGAATACCGTGCCCCTGTCCCAGTACGCCCTGCTGCCGGACGTCCTCACCGTGACGGAAAACGAGGAGGATCAGGAGGCGGTCAGCGCTTTGCTGGCGGATACCCTTGCCCTGGCCCTCCAGGACGTGCAGGTGCTCCGCGCCCGGGAGGGCGAGGCCCTGAAGGCCGATCTCACGGCGCACCTGGAGCTATTGGAGAAGCTGCGCCTGCAAATCGCGGAACGCGCTCCCAGCGTGGTGGAGGATTACCGCCAGCGCCTGCTCCAGCGCATTCAGGAATTGGGCGTGGTATCGCCCGATGAAAGCCGCGTGGTACAGGAGGTGGCTATCTTCGCGGACCGCGCCGCCATCGACGAGGAGCTCAGCCGCCTGGATTCCCATATCCGCCAGGCCTACCGCCTCATGGAGGAAAGCCCCTGCGGCAGCAAGCTCAATTTCCTGGTGCAGGAGATGAACCGGGAGGTGAACACCATCGGCAGCAAGGCCCTGGACAGCCGGATCGCCAAGCTGGTGGTGAACGCCAAATCCGAGATCGAAAAGCTGCGCGAGCAGATCCAGAACGTGGAGTAACGAAAGATGCGACTGCTGAACATCGGCTATGGCAACAGCGTGGCCGCCGCCCGGGTGATCGCCGTGGTCACCGCGGACAGCGCCCCGGCAAGGCGATCCGTGCAGGACGCCCGGGAGGAAAAGCGGCTCATCGACGGCACGGCGGGGCACAGGGGAGCCTGCGTCCTGGTGCTGGACAACGGCATGATCGCCCTTTCCGCCCTGCAGGCCGAAACCGTGGCCGCCCGGCTGCAGAACGAACACGAAGGAGAAAAGCAGGAATGAGAGAGGCTCGTAAAGGCATGCTGCTGGTGATTTCCGGACCCTCCGGCGCCGGCAAAGGAACTCTGTACAATCGGGTGCTCGCCGCCGATCCCACCATCACCTTCTCCGTCAGCTACACCACCCGCGGGCCCCGTCCCGGCGAGGTGGACGGCAAGGACTACTGCTTCGTGACGGAGGAGCAGTTCCGGCAGATGCTGGATCGGGACGGCTTCCTGGAGCATGCCGACGTGCACGGCCATCTGTACGGCACCCCGCGCCAGCCCGTGCTGGACGCCCTGGAGGCGGGCCGCAGCGTCATGCTGGATATCGACCCCCAGGGGGCCCTGCAGGTGATGGAAAAGATGCCGGACTGCGTGTCGGTATTCATTCTGCCGCCGTCCTTCGCGGAGCTGCGCCGCCGGCTCACGGGCCGGGGCACCGAAAAGCCCGAGGAGATCGAGCGCCGGCTCCGGAACGCCCGGGGCGAGGTGCAGCTCATGGGCAAATATCAGTATCTTGTGGTCAACGATGATCTGGAGGTGGCCTATCGCACGCTGCAAGGCATCGTGGATGCCGAAAAGCAGCGTTCCAGCCGCTATTTCCCCGTCGTCGAAGAAGAATAAATATTTTGGAGGAAGTCAGATATGTCTGTCAATAAGCCCGGCATCGTGGAACTGTCCAAGAAGGTGGACTGCCGTTATACCCTGGTCATCGAGGCGGCCAAGCGCGCCCGTCAGCTGGTGGCCGGCGCTCAGCCCCTGGTTGAGCCCAAGGACATGAAGCCCGTCACCCTGGCCATCGAGGAGATCAACCGCGGCCTGCTCACCTATCGCCGCAATCTGGAAGACGAGGAGATTTAAGGGAAAATGGGCGCACTGGATGGAAAAACCGTGGTCGTGGGCGTCACGGGAGGCATCGCGGCCTACAAGAGCTGCGAGGTGGTTTCCCGTCTGCGCAAAGCGGGCGCGCGGGTGCATGTCATCATGACCGCGAGCGCCTGCCAGTTCGTTGCGCCCCTCACCTTTGAGACCCTCAGTAACAATCCCTGCGTCACGGACACCTTTGACCGTCCCGAGCGCTGGGAGGTGGAGCACGTGGCCCTGGCCAAGCAGGCCGATCTGTTTTTGATTGCCCCGGCCACCGCCAATATCATGGCCAAAATGGCCCATGGCATCGCGGACGATATGCTGTCCACCACCGTGCTGGCCACCCGCGCGCCCGTGCTCATCGCCCCGGCCATGAACACCGGCATGTGGGACAATATCGCCACCCGGGAAAACCTCCGGATTCTGCTGTCCCGCGGCGTCCTGACCATCGGCCCCGAAGGGGGCCTGCTGGCCTGCGGCGACGTGGGCGCGGGCCGCATGAGCGAGCCTGCGCAGATCGTGGAAAAGTGCATCGAGATCCTCACCGCGGCCCAGGATATGGCGGGTCTGCGGGTGCTGGTCACCGCCGGGCCCACCCGGGAGGCCGTGGACCCCGTGCGTTTCCTCACCAACCGCTCCAGCGGCAAGATGGGCTACGCCATCGCGGAGGCCGCCGCCCGCCGGGGCGCCCAGGTGACCCTGGTGTCCGGCCCGGTACAGTTGACCGCCCCCCAGGGCGTGCAGGTGGTGCCCGTCCAGACCACGGAAGACCTGCTGGACAATATGCTGGCCCTGTGCGATGGCCAGGACGTGATCATCCAGGCTGCCGCGCCCGCCGATTATAAGCCCCAGCAGGCCGCGCCCCAGAAGCTCAAAAAGCAGGGCGATGGCACGCTGGATCTGCATTTGGTGCCCACGCCCGACGTGGCGAAGGTTGTGGGCCAGCGGAAAAGGCCCGGCCAGATCCTGGTGGGCTTCGCCGCCGAAACCGAAAAGCTCACCGATCACGCCAGGGAAAAGCTCAGCAGCAAAAACCTGGATATGATCGTGGCCAACGACGTCACCCGCCCGGGCGCGGGCTTCGACGTGGATACCAACATCGCGGCCTTCATCACCCGGGAGGGCATGGAGGAATTGCCGTTGATGACCAAGCGCGCCCTGGCGGACGAGATTTGCAGCCGCATTTTGAAGCTGCGCCTGGCATGATGTACGCTCAGGTCATTGTGGATATCGCCAGCTCCGCTGTGGATCGGGTGTTCACCTACCGCGTGCCGGAGGGCCTGCAATTGAAACGCGGCATGCGGGTGCGCGTGCCCTTCGGTCCCCAGAAAAAAGAGGGCTGCGTGCTGGGCTTTTCCGATGCCTGCGAGCTGGACGAGGGCAAGATCAGGGCGGTTGAAGGCAGGCTGGAGGATTATCCGGTCCTGCTGCCGCCGCTCATCGACCTGGCCCAGGAGATTGCCCGGGACACCCATTGCCCCTTGGCGGAAGCCCTGCGCCTCATGCTGCCCGCCGAGATGCGGGGAGGGCGGATCAAGGTGAAAACCGAGACCGTGGCCCGGCTGACCATCGCGGGGGAGGATCTTAAGGAAGCCATCGCCGCCTGCAAAAACGCCCGCAAGCGGAAGCTCCTGCTGGAGCTGCTCTCCGACGGGGCGGAGCATCCCGTCTCCGAGGTGGCGGGGCTGGTCAAGGACGCCCGGGGCGGCCTCAACGACCTGGTGAGCCGCGGCTATGCGGAATATGTGGAGCGCGAGGTGCTGCGTTCGCCCTATCCCGACTCGGTGGCGCTTTCGCCCGATCCCGAGCTGACTGACGAGCAACAGCAGGCGCTGGCCGATTTGCTGCCCGCCGTCCGGCGGGGAGCGGGCGCTTTTTTGCTGCATGGGGTCACGGGCAGCGGCAAGAGCGAGGTCTTTATTCGCGCGGTGCGGGAGTGCCTGCGCCTGGGCAAAACGGCCCTGGTGCTGGTGCCGGAAATCGTGCTCACTCCCCAGATGGTCACCTGGTTCCGGGGCCGCTTTGGGGATGTGGCCGCCGTGCTCCATTCCCGCCTGTCCGCGGGAGAGCGCTTTGACGAGTGGCGGCGCATCCGCCGGGGCCATGCCCGGGTGGTCATCGGAGCCCGGTCCGCGGTGTTCGCGCCCCTGGAGCGCCTGGGGCTCATCGTGGTGGACGAGGAGCACGAGCAAAGCTATCAAAGCGAGCATTTTCCCCAGTACGATGCCCGCAAAATCGCCGAGAGCCGCTGCCAGCGGGAAGGGGCCGTGCTGGTGCTGGCCAGCGCCACGCCCTCCATCCTGTCCTTTGCCCGCATGGAGCGGGGGGATCTGATGCTCCTCGAAATGCGCCATCGGGTGCATGACCGCCCGCTGCCCGCCGTTACGGTGGTGGATATGCGGGAGGAACTGCGATTGGGCAATAAGGGCGTGTTCTCCGGGGCCCTCAGCCAGAAGCTGGACGCCTGCATCCGTTCGGGGCGCCAGGCCATGCTGTTCATCAACCGCCGGGGTTATGCCCAGTTTGTCAACTGCCGGGCCTGCGGCGAACCCATCCGCTGTGAAAACTGCGACGTCAGCATGACCTATCACGACACCGATCACAGCCTCCATTGCCATTGGTGCGGGCGGGTCATCCCCATGCCGGAGTCCTGCCCTACCTGCGGCAGCGCTTATATCCGCACCTGCGGCGTGGGCACCCAGCGGGTGGAGCAGGAGGTCAAACGGCGCTATCCCGGGGTGGGCGTCATCCGCATGGATGTGGACACCACCGGCGACAAGAACGCCTACATGCGGCTGCTGTCCGCCTTCCGGGCCCGGGAGGGTCAGGTGCTGGTGGGCACCCAGATGATCGCCAAGGGCCTGGATTTTCCCGAGGTCACATTGGTGGGAGCCATATTGGCTGACAGCACCCTGAACATGCCCGATTACCGCGCGCCGGAGCGCACCTTCCAGCTGCTCACCCAGGTGGCGGGCCGGGCGGGCCGCGCCCAGCATCCGGGCGAAGTGGTCATCCAGACCTACATGCCGGAGCACTACGCCATCCAGGCCGCCGCCGCCCAGGATTACCGCAGCTTCTACCATATGGAGTTTGACCGCCGCAAAAAGGACCTGTATCCGCCCTTTACCATGATGGCGCGGCTGCTGTGCACGGCGGCCCATCTGGAGACGGCTCAGGCCGTGAGCCAAACGCTGCTGGAGCGCTTGCAGGATTTCGTCCGGGAGCATCCCCGGCTTCGCCGCCGGGTGCTGTTCATGCGGCAGGACGACGCGCCGCTCACCCATCTGCGGGGCATGTACCGGGCCCAGGTGCTCATCAAGCTCCTGGAGCATCCCGAAAGCCGGGAAGCCATCGAGTTTATGCAGGCCCTGGCTTCCGAGGAATGGCCCTGCGACGTATTATTGGAAATCAATCCCGCCTCGCTGGCGTAAAGGAGATCAAAATGGCTGTAAGAGAGATATTGAAATTCGGCAACGAAACCCTGCGCAAAACCTGCCATCCGGTGCAGAAATTCGACCTGCGCCTGCGGCTGCTGCTGCGGGACATGGCCGACACCATGTACGAGGCCGAGGGCGTGGGCCTGGCGGCTCCCCAGGTGGGCATATTGCGCCGGGCCGTGGTCATCGACGTGCAGGACGATCACGGGCTCATCGAGCTTGTCAACCCCGTGATCATCAGCGCCGAAGGCGAGCAGGCGGGCCCCGAAGGGTGCCTCAGCAAGCCCGGACGCCAGGGCTATGTGGTGCGGCCCAACAAGGTCACCGTCCGCGCCCAGGACCGCCACGGCAAGTTCTTTGAGATCACCGGCGAGGGCCTTCTGGCCCGGGCCTTCTGTCATGAGATCGACCATCTGGACGGTAAGCTCTACATCGACGTGGAGGATCACGAGATCGTAGAGGATGAGGAGGAGAAGGAACAATGAGCCTGCGCGTGGTATTCATGGGCACCCCGGATTACGGCGTGCCCTCCCTGGAGGCGCTGATCAACGCCGGATATGACGTGGTTGGCGTTTTCTGCCAGCCGGACAAGCCCAGCGGACGGGGCAAAAAGATCACCTTCTGCCCGGTCAAGCAGTGCGCCATCGCCCACAATATCCCCGTGTTCCAGCCGGTCAAGACCCGGGTGGACGGGGTGGAGCCCCTGCGGCAATTGGCCCCGGATCTGTGCGTCACGGCGGCCTTCGGCCATATCCTCAGCCAGGAGGTGCTGGATATCCCGCGCATCGGCACGGTGAACGTTCACGCCTCCCTGCTGCCCAAGTATCGCGGCAGCGCGCCGGTCAACTGGGCGCTGATTGAGGGCGAGACCGTCACCGGCGTCACCACCATGATGACCGATAAGGGCATGGACACCGGCGATATCCTGCTGCAAAGAGAAGTGGAGGTATTGCCCGGTGAAAATGCCGGCCAGTTGGTGGACCGTCTGGCCCAGGTGGGCGCGGAACTGCTCATCGAAACTTTGAGGGCCATCGAGCGCGGCGATTGCCCCCGCCGCAGGCAGGAGGAAAGCGAGGCCACCTATTATCCTCTGCTCAAAAAGGAAATGGGCAAAATGGATTTTGCCAAATCCGCCAAGTGTCTCAGCGATTTCGTCCGCGGCATGACCCCCTGGCCCGGCGCGTATGCCGGTCCCTATAAGGTGCTGGAGGCCGTGCCCGAAGCCTATGACGGCCCCGAAGCCCCCGGCGTCATCCTGCGGGCCGATCCCAAGGGCGGCCTTGCGGTGCGCTGCGGAGAAGGCGCTCTGAATCTCGTGCGCATCCAGGCGGCGGGCGGCAAGCCCATGAACGCCTGCGATTACCTGCGCGGACATATGATGGAGGCGGGCGCGCTGATCGCGCCCGAAGAACCGGATGCAGAATAAACCCCGCAATCCCCGTCCCGGCACGGGCCGCCCGGGCAATACCAGTTTCAACCGCCCCAGTCCCGCAGGCAAGGCCGAGGTCCGGCCCCGCGGCAACGCCAATCCCCGCCGCGTGGCGGTGGAGGTGGTGGACGAGGTGCTCAAAAAGGACGCCTACGCCGCCCTGTCTCTGGACGATAAGCTGAACGCGGCCAACATGATCTCCCTGGATCGCCGCCTGTGCGCCAGCATCGTCTATCGCACGCTGGAAAACCTCTATACCATCGATTTCGCCCTGTCCGGCTTCCTGCGGGACGCGGAGGCTCTGGAGCCTACGGTGCGCACCATCCTGCGCACGGCGGCCTGCCAGATCCTGTTCCATGACCGCGTGCCCGGCAGCGCCGCCGTCAACGAGGCCGTCAAGCTCACCCATGAGCTGCGCCTGGACGGCTTTTCCGGCATGGTCAACGCCGTGCTGCGCCGCCTGGTGGAGCATAAGGCTGAAATAAAATGGCCCGAGGAGAGCGAGGGCGCGCGCTTCCTGTCCGTCACCTATTCCATGCCGGAATGGCTGGCCCAGCGCCTGATCGACGATTACGGCCCGGAGGAAGCAAAACAGATCGCGTCTTACCGCACCGAAAAGCACGCCGTCACCGTCCGTCCCACCTTTGGGCGGGAAAAGGAATTCCAGGCGGCTCTTGCCAAAAAGGTCTGGGAGACCGAGCCTGCCGTGCTGCCCGGGGCCACCCGCGTCTACGGCGCCATGGCCATCGCCCGGGACAGCGATTACCTGGGCGGCCTGTTCTCCATCCAGGGCGAGGGCAGCATGATCGCGGCGGAGGCCGTGGGCGCGGGCCGGGGCATGAATATCCTGGATTGCTGCGCGGCCCCCGGCGGCAAGACCGCCTACATGGCCGAGCGCATGGAGGGCACGGGCCGGGTGTATGCCTGGGATCTGCACAGCCATCGCGTGGAGCTGATCCGCGCCATGACCCGCCGCCTGCGGCTGGAAAACGTGCGCATGGCCGCCCGGGATGCGGAAGCCCTGCGGGAAGAGATGACGGGCTCCATGGACGCCGTGCTGCTGGACGCCCCGTGCAGCGGCCTGGGCGTCATGGACGATAAGCCGGACGTCAAGTATCGCCCCACGCCGGAGAGCGTGGCCGCGCTGTGCGAAACGCAGAAAAAGCTACTGGACACCTGCTGCCGCTATGTGAAGCCCGGCGGAGTGCTGGTCTATTCCACCTGCAGCATGCTCAAGGACGAAAACGAGCGCCAGATCGCGTATTTCCTGGCTTCGCATCCGGAATTTTCCATTGATCCCCTGCCCGCGTCCATTCCCGAGAGCATCCGGGTCCAGGCGGGTCCCAACGGCCTGCAATTGCTGCCCCATCGGGATCACGTGGAGGGCTTCTTCGTGGCCCGCATGAAGCGCCGGGGGTAAGCCATGGACAAAAAGGAACTGCTGGGCCTTTTCCCGGAGGAGCTGGGGGCGGAGCTGGCGGAATACAAGCTGCCCGCTTTCCACGTAAAGCAGCTTTTCACCTGGCTCCATCGGGGCGCGGCCTTTGATCAGATGACCAATCTGCCCAAGGCCCTGCGGGAGCAGCTGGCGGAGCGCTATATCGACCAGCCGGTGACCATCCTGGAAAAGCGGGTTTCCCAGCTGGACGGCACCGTCAAGATGCTCTACGCCCTGCCCGACGGCAACTGCATCGAGGGTGTGTTGATGCGCTATCATCACGGCTACACCCTGTGCGTGTCCACCCAGGTGGGCTGCCGCATGGGCTGCGTGTTTTGCGCCAGCACGCTGAACGGCTGCGTGCGCAATCTGACCCCGGCGGAGCTGCTGGGCCAGGTGCATTGCGCCAATACCCTGATCGAGGACGGCCACGTGGGCAATATCGTGCTGATGGGCAGCGGCGAGCCTTTGGATAATTACGACAGCGTGTGCCGCTTCCTGCGGCTGGTCAGCCATCAGGAGGGCCTGGGTATCGGCATCCGCCATATCAGCCTGTCCACTTGCGGCCTGGTGCCCCAGATGAAGCGGTTTGCCGAAGAGGGGCTGCCCGTCACGCTGTCCCTGTCCCTGCACGCGCCAAACGACGCCATCCGCCGGCAATTGATGCCCGTGGCCAACGCCTATAAAATGGAGGACGTGCTGGAGGCCTGCCGCTATTATATCGAAAAAACGGGCCGCCGGGTGATTTTTGAATACGCGCTCAACGAGATCAACAGCAAGCCCGAGCATGCCGCCGAGCTGGCTTCGCGCCTGCGGGGCATGCAATGCCACGTCAACGTGATCCCCCTGAACGCCGTGGAGGAAAAGACCCTGCGCGGCGCGGACGAGGCCGCCATCACCCGCTTTATGCAGGAACTGGAAAAGCGGCATATCTCCGTTACCCGCCGCCGGGAGATGGGCGACGATATCGAAGGGGCCTGCGGGCAGCTTCGCAGGCATTATTTGGAGGAGCAATGAAAGCATACTTCCGATCCCATGTGGGCCTCGTGCGCGAGCAGAACGAGGATACCGTGCTGACCGACGAGCAAAACGGCCTGTATATCCTGGCGGACGGCATGGGCGGTCATCAGGCGGGCGAGGTGGCCAGTCTCATGGCCGCCACCATCCTGCGGGACGCCCTGGCCGGCCAGGAACCCAGCGTGGACAAGCTCACCCGCGGGTTTCGCCGGGCCAATGACGCCGTGTATGAAAAAAGCCTTGCGGACAGCCAGTATTCCGGCATGGGCACCACCATGACCGCCCTGTGGGACGACGGGGATTATCTGCTGCTGGGCCACGTGGGGGACAGCCGCGCCTATGTGTTTGAGGACGGCAAGCTGCGCCAGGTCAGCGTGGATCACTCCGTGGTGGGGGATATGGTGCGCTCCGGGGCCATCACCGCGGCCCAGGCGCGGGTCCATCCCTACCGCAACGTCATCACCCGGGCCGTGGGCACCGAGGACACCATCCGCACCGACGTGATGGAGCTGCCCAAAATGGCGGGGGCACGCTGGCTGCTGTGCTCCGACGGCCTCACCGATATGGTGGAGGATGACGAGATCGCCGACACCCTGCGGTCCTGTGATGGGGAGGCGGCGGTGGATCGCCTCATCGAGCTGGCCCTGCTGCACGGCGGCAAGGACAACGTCAGCGTATTGCTGCTGGAGGTGGATGCATGATCGGACGTGTATTTGCCCAGCGGTACAGGCTGGAGGAATTTGTGGGCAAGGGCGGCATGGCCCTGGTTTTCCGCGCCAACGACCTGCGCACCGGCCACGACGTGGCGGTGAAGGTGCTGCGTCCGGAATTCAACAGCGACGCAGAATTCCTGGAGCGCTTCCAGCGGGAGGCCCTGGCCGCCAGCAAAATGAGCCACCACAATATCGTCAACCTGCTGGACGTGGGCGAGGAGGACGGCTACCGCTACCTGGTCATGGAATACATGCGGGGGAGGACGCTGAAGGATATCATCACGGAAAAGGGCAGCCTGCCCGAGCCTGTGGCGGGGCAGATCGCCATCCGCATCCTTTCCGCCCTGCAGCACGCCCACGATAACGGCATCATTCACCGGGATATCAAGCCCCAGAACATCCTGATCAACGCCGAGGGCATGGTCAAGGTGGCGGACTTCGGCATCGCCCGGGTGGCGGGCAGCAATACCCTCACCAAAGGCGACAGCGTCATGGGCTCGGTGCATTACTTTTCGCCGGAGCAGGCCCGGGGCGAGGACGTGACCGCCGCCAGCGACATATACAGCGTGGGCGTGGTCATGTACGAGATGCTCACGGGCCGGGTGCCCTTTGACGGCGATACCCCGGTCAGCATCGCTTTGCAGCATATTTCCGCGCCGCCCAAGGCCCCGTCGCTGCTGGTGGGTACCATCTCCCCGGCCATGGAGCAGGTGGTGCTCACCGCCATGAGCAAGGAGATGCGCAACCGCTACCGGGATGCGGCGGACATGGCCCGGGCCATCCGGGGGGCGCTGCAAAACCCCCAGGCCACCGATACCTCCACCACGGCCCCGGTGACGGCCTTGCAGGAGCCGGTGCGCCCGGTGGGCGACAGCACCGAGCGCATCCAGCGCCAGCGCCGCAAAAAGCGCCGCCAGGAAACGCTGCTGGTGATCCTGCTGACCCTGGTGGTGCTCGCCGGGCTCACCATTGGCGGCATCACCATCGCCAACAATATCATGAGCCGCACGGAAGCGCCCTTCCTGGTGGGAGAAACCGAGGAGAACGCCCTGCGCATCGGCAAGGAAAAAGGACTCAAAGTGGAGATCGTTCGCCAGAGCGACAGCAATACGCCTGCCGGAGTGGTGATGCTCCAGTCAAGAGAGTACCAATATCCCATGAAACGTGGGGATGTGCTGGTGATCACCGTCAGCACGGGCCCGGAGCAGCAGGGGGTGCCCAAGGTGACGGGCATGTCCCTCACCGCCGCCCAGGCGGAGGCCGAAAAATACGGTTTCCGCATCCTGGCCTACCAGAAAGAAGAATCGGATCAGCCCTATGGCACCGTGCTGGCCCAGCAGCCCAGCGTGGGCAACATGCTGGCCTACGGCAATATCATCCAGGTGACCACCAGCGGCAGCCTCAACGTGCCCCGGTTCATCGATCTGACACGTTCTCAGGCCATGATCCTGGCTCAGGAGACCGGCTTCTATACCGATTCTGACCATTTGAAGATCGTGGAGCACACTACCTTGGACGAGAGCAAATTTGACCGTGTGGCGGATCAGGTGCCCAAGGAAGGCGAGCGGGTGCTGGATTCCACGGTGATCACGCTGGCCGTTTACGTGCAGTCTTCGGATATGCCCGGGGAGGACACGTCGGCGGAAAACGATCAGGAATAAGGTTGTATGACAGAAGGACAAATCATTGAGGGCCGCGGCGGGCTGTATACCGTGTCCGATGGCCGGGATACCTATGTGCTCAGGGCCAAAAAGAAATTCCGCCGTCAGCGCATGACCCCCCTGGTGGGGGACCGGGTGCTGTTCACCCCGGGCACGGGGGAGGAGCACGGCTGGCTGGAGGAGATCCTGCCCCGCCAAAGCGAGTGCCTGCGCCCGCCGGTGGCCAATATTACCCTGCTTGCCCTGGTGGTGGCGGAAGCCCCGGCCCCGGACTGGCTGCTGATCGACAAGCTGCTTTTAGGCGCTCGGATGCAGGGCATGCAGGCCTTGCTGATCGTCAACAAGTGCGATCTGGGACAGACCTCCGCGGAGACCGCCCAGAGGGAATACGCCGGGGCCGATTTGCCGGTATATCCTGTCAGCGCCGCCCAGGGCGAGGGCCTGGAGGCCCTGCGGGAGCGCCTGCGGGGGGAGACCGTGTGCTTCGCCGGTCAATCCGGCGTGGGCAAAAGCACCCTGCTCAACCATCTGCTGGGCCTGGAATTGCAGACCGGGGAGATCAGCCGCATCGAGCGCGGCAAGCACACCACCCGTCACGCCAGCCTGATCACCTGCGGCGATATCCGGGTGATGGATACGCCGGGGTTCAGCCTGCTGGAATTTGAGCAGGTGATGGACCCGGTGGAATTGATGGAGTATTATCCAGAATTTGCGCCCTATGCCGGGCAATGCCGGTTCCAGCCCTGCTATCATGGCAGCGAGCCGGGCTGCGCCGTCACCCAGGCGGTGGCGGCGGGGGAGATCAGCCCCGCCCGGGTGGAGCGCTATCGGGAGCTGCTGGAAAAGACCCGGCAGCTATGGAGGGAACGCTATGATTAAGATATTGCCGTCCATCCTGGCGGCGGACAGCCTGCGCATGGGAGAGGAGATCGCCCGCGTGATGGAAGCGGGGGCGGACGGCCTGCACGTGGACATCATGGACGCCCACTTTGTGCCCAATCTGTCCTTTTCTCCGGCCCTGGTGAAGGCCATCCGCAAGGGCTTCCCGGCGGTTTATCAGGACGTGCACCTGATGATGGACAACCCTGCGGCCTATATCTCCGCCTTTGCGGAGGCGGGGGCGGACGCCATCACCATCCATGCGGAGATCTCTGAAAATATCGAAGAGATCCTGCGGGATATCCGCGCCCACGGCTGCAAGGCGGGCCTGTCCGTCAAGCCCAAAACCGACGTGCGCGCTGTGGAAAAATATCTGCCGCTGTGCGATCAGGTGCTGGTGATGACGGTGGAGCCGGGGTTCGGCGGACAGAAGTTCATGGCCGATATGATGCCCAAGCTGCGCTGGCTGCGGGAAAATGGCTTTGCCGGCGGCGTCCAGGTGGACGGCGGCGTCAATGTGGAGACCGCCCGGGCCTGCGTCAGCGCCGGGGCGGACGAACTGGTCATGGGCACCGCCCTGGTACGGGCGGAGGACCCCGTGGCCGTCATCCGGGCCTGCCGCTTCCTGGAGGAAAAAGCGTGAAGCAGCAATTTCATCATAAAAAGCCCGCGTCCGGCTTTCAGCACAAGCACAGCCTGGGCCAGAATTTTCTGACCGATACGGCCCTGCTGGAAAGCCTCATCGACGAGACCGGCGTGGGTCCCCAGGATCACATCCTGGAGGTGGGCCCCGGCGGCGGCGACATGACCCGCCTGCTTTCCGCCCGCTGCCGGTCCGTCACGGCGGTGGAGATCGACCGGGACCTGATCCCCATCCTGCGGGTGATCATGGAAAACGCGGCCAATTTTACCCTGGTGGAGGGGGATATCCTGCGGGTCAATATTCCCGAGCTCATGGCGGACAAAGCGCCCTTCCACGTGGTGGCCAACATTCCCTACTACCTGACCACCGATCTTTTGACCCTGCTGCTCCAGGGCAATCTGCCCATCCGCAGCATCAACGTCATGGTGCAAAAGGAGGCCGCCCAGCGGGTGCTGGCCGCGCCCTCCACGCCGGAATACGGCCCCCTGGCCATCCGCGCCCAGTATTACACTCAGCCGCGCCTGGCCCGCATCGTGGAGGCCGCCTGCTTTACGCCGCCGCCCAAGGTGGATTCCGCCTTCATCTGCCTGCCCTGGCGGGAGACGCCCGCCGTGGCGGTGAAGGACGAAAAGCGCTTCTTCAAGATCGTGGGCGCGGCCTTCGCCCTGCGGCGCAAGACCCTGTGCAACAATCTGATTTCCTCCTTCCATATGGAACGGGAGGATGCGCTGGCTTGGCTGAATCGGGCCGGCCTGCCGGAAAACATCCGGGGCGAAGCCCTGACCATGCAGCAGTTTGCCGATCTGTGCAACGCGGAGGCATGAATTCATCGCACAAAAAAACTGCCGGGATTCGATTCCCGGCAGCTTTTTTGGTGGTTTTGCTTACTCGCCTTCGATGCCCAGCAGATCCTTGAGGGAGTTCATGATCTCGCCCAGGGTGGAGGGCAGGAAGTTCTTGACAGTGGGGGCCAGGCTGTCCAGCGCGCCGGTGAACTGCTCATACAGTCCGGTCAGCGTGGTCTGGGTCTCGGCCAGCTTCTTTTCCGCTTCGTCCTTCAAAGCCTGCACGTCCACCAGCTCCTTGGCCTTCGCGGCGGCCTCGTCGGTCAGCTTCTTGATCTCGGCCTGCGCGGTTTCGGCGGCCTTGGCGGCGTCGGCCTTCACCTTCTCCAATTCGTCCGTCAGGGACGCGCTGTTGGCCTTGGCAGCCTCTTCCGCTTCCTTCTTGGCGGCATCCAGCTGGGCGGCGGCGTCGGCCTTCGCGGCGGCCAGCTCATCCTGGGCGGCCTGCAGCTGAGCGGCAGCTTCCGCCTTGGCGGCTTCCAGCTCCCGGGCGGCGGTCATGGCGGCGGAGTTGGCGCGGGCCTTGGTGGTCTCCAGCTCGGCCTTGGCGGCCTCGGCGGCCAGGGTGGCCTTGGTCTGGGCCTGCTTCAGGGCCTTTTCGGATTCAGCCTTCACGTTTGCCAGCTCGGCGGCGGCGGCTTCCGCAGCCTGGGCGGCCTCGACCTTCACGCTCTCCAGCTCGGCGGCGGCAGCTTCGGCGGCTTTGGCGGCTTCCGCCTTGACGGATTCCAGCTCGGCGGCAGCGGCGGTCTGCGCTTCTTCCAGCTGGGCGGCAGCCTCGGCCTTGGCGGCATCCAATTCCGCGGCGGCAGCTTCGGCGGCGGCAGCGGCCTGGTCCGTCAGGCTTTTGACGCTGCCTTCGCTGGCGGTCAGGGCAGATTGGGCATCGGCCAGCTGGGTTTTGAGGCTTCCGTTTTTGCTGGCGACGACGCCCAGCGCCACGCCCGCGGCAACCACGAGAACGATCAGGCAAGCAACGACTTTTTTCATTTTGCGTTCCTCCATTTTTTATGCGATCAGCCCTTTGCCAGGGCTGTTCGGCTCCCTCTATTTTTGCATTTCGGCCAGCTTTTGCCAGGCGGCCATATCCTCGCCGATGACCACCCGCTGCCCGTCCCGCACGATGGGCGTGCGCAGGAATTCCGGCTTTTCCATCAGATAATCCAGGATCACGGCCTCGTTGTCCGTGTGGGCCACGGGATGGGACATGGCGTTGATGTTATCCCGGTCCACCAGGTTTCTTGCGCCGCCCGCGGCCCGGGCGAACAATTGCAGCTCCCGCAGGCCCAGCCTGTGCTTTTTCAGATCCACAAGCTGCGCCTGCACCCGGCGCTCCTTAAAGAAGCGCTCGGCCTTCTGTACGGCAAAATTCTTTTTCAGCGAATAGATTTGCAGGCTCATGACAGGAAGGGCTTCTCCTCCTCGATGAAGGGCAGATCCAGGCGGTTGGTGCCCTCGTCCCACAGGCGCTCCAGGCGATAATACTGCCTTTCCTCGGGATGGAAAATATGCACCAGCAGATGGCCGTAATCCAGGATGGCCCAGCGGCCTTCGTTCTGGCCTTCCTTTTTGCGCACCAGCACGCCTTCCTCGGCCAGGGCGTCCTCCACGTCGTCACACAGGGAATGCACCTGCTGGGCGTTGCGGGCGGTGCAGATGACCATGTATTCGGTGATCACGGTCATATGGCGCACGTCCAGGGCCATGATGTCCAGGGCCTTTTTGTCATAGAGAATCTCTGCCGCGCGCAGGGCCAGGTTCTTTTCTTCGCTCATGCTTTTTCCTCCTCTTGTTCTATGATGTCCTGCATGGCCTGCTCCGTTACGCTGCAAAAATGCAGCCCTCGGGCCAGCACATATTCCTTCGTTCGCCGCATGCTGAGCAGCACGGCGGCGGTCAGATCCGTTTTTGCCAGCCGGCGCATGTCGGCAAGGCCGGGATAATCCATGCGGTTCGGCTCGATGGCGTCGGCGATGAAGAGCACCTTGTCCAGGTCTGTCATGCCCTTTTTTCCGGTGGTATGGCAGGCGATGGCGGAGAGCACGGCTTCGTTCCGGATACCCAGTTCTCGTTCGGCGATGGCGGCGGCCAGGGGACCGTGCAGCAGGTTGCCGTCCGCGGTGATCTCCTCCGGCAGATCCAGGCCGTATTCCCGGGTCAGGGCCTGCATGCGCTCCAGGGGCAGGGGCTTGGCCAGGTCGTGCAGCATGGCGGCCAGCGCGGCGGCCTGCATGCTGACGCCGTGGAGCGCCGCCAATTCCACCGCCGTGTCCCGCACCCCCAGGGTGTGCCGCAGCCGCTTGTCGCCCATGCCGTATTGCCGCAGTACGGGCACAAAATCCGGCTGATAGAGGCCGCGCAGGGCGATATAGCGGGCCACCTCCCGGGGAAGCAGCTCAGGCGCGTCATCCAAAGCGTGTAGCCTTTCGACCACATCTCCGCTGGACGCCTCCAAGGGCGGGCTGTCCAGCACCCGCAGCCGCAGCCCCGGCGCCTCCAGGGCGCTCTCGTATCCGGGCCGGGGACACACGTAAAAATCGCACAGGGAAAACAGCGTTTCCGCCTGGTACCAACGGGGCAGGCTTTGCAGCTTGTCCGCGCCCAGGATCCAGGTGATCCGGGCGTCGGGATAGCGTTCCATCAGCAGCCGTACCGTATCCACCGCGTAGCAGGTGGTATCCCGCAGCTCGATATCGCTGGCCTCCAGTCTCGGGTCGGCCTGAGCAGCCAGACGGCACATTTCCATCCGATCCTCCGGAGAAGCCACGGGCTGAGGCCGATGGGCGGGGGTCAGGCAAGGGGCCAGCAGCACCCGGTCCAGCCCCGCGTTCAGGGCGGCCAGGGCCGCGCGTATATGCCCCCAATGAATGGGGTCCATCATCCCGCCCAGCACGCCGATCTTCCGCATCCTCTGCCTCCATATATCCTGTCACTCATAGTATAACGCATTTTGGAGAAAAATACAAATGGAAAGGGGACGTTTTGATGCAGGAATACCTCCAAAAAACACAATTCGGCGCGCTGATGGACGAGGCAGGGGTCTATCTGCTGCTGCTGACGGCCAGCCTGGGGGGCTTCACGCTGCTGTGGGGGCTGCGGCCCATGGCGCTGCTGGCGGGGCTGGCGGCCTTTACGCTGATGGTGCTCTTGCGCGCCCGCACCCGGGAAAAGCGCCTGCTGCGCCGGGAGGAGCGCCTGCGGGGCCGAATCGGCGGGGAAATTTGCCTGGAGGAATGGACGGTGTGTCCGTCAGTCCGCGCCCACTATGAGGTGGCCCTGCTGCTGCGGGGCGTGCTGCCCATCTCCCTGGTGCGGGTCCATGCGGAAGGGGCGCTGTGCCGCCGTTCGGACACCGGCCAGCGGGTGCTGATCGTCTGCGCCCAACTGCACCGGGAGGAAAAGGTCAGCGCAAAGGAGGTGGCGGCGCTGCAGCGCTTTTGCGTGGGCGTGGGAGCGGAATGCGCCTATCTCTGCGGGGCCGGTGGAGTGACGGATGCCGCCCGGGAGCAGGCCCATCTGATGCCCCGGGTGCAGTATGTGTCCCGCGCGCGCATGATCGCCCTGGCCGGGGGCGCCCATCCCGCCACGGACCGGCAGCTGGTGGCCCTGGGTCGCCGCTACCGCAGCATCCACAGCCCCCGGGGCCTGCGTTCCCGGGCCTTCGATCCCCGGCGGGCGGAAAAGTATCTGCTCTACGGCCTGCTGCTTCTGGGCCTGTATATCCTCACGGGCCTGGCCTATTATTCCATACCCGGCCTCGTATGTCTGGCCCTCATGACCCTGTGCCGCATCAGCGCCGCGCATCGGCAAAATTCGCCTTTGGAATAGCATTGCCAAAAAGCCCGTTCTGGGGTAAAATAAAGCGATACTGTCGTGAAATGAGGAATTGCCATGTTTGAGCGGATTTTGCAGGCCATTCGGGAGCATCAGACCATCATTCTGCATCGCCACCGCAGCCCGGACGGCGACGCCCTGGGCAGCCAGATCGGCATGAAGCACATCATCCTGGAAAACTGGCCGGACAAGCGCGTCTATATGGTGGGCGATCCCGCGGGGCGCTACGCCTTCATGCGGGATTCCGTCATGGATGAGGTGCCGGACAGCGCCTACGCGGACGCCCTGGCCATCGTGCTGGATACCTCCGCCAAGGCCCTGATCAGCGATGACCGCTATCCCATGGCCCATGAAACCGCCCGCATTGATCACCATATTTTTGTGGAGCGGATCGCGGAGCACGAGGTGACCGATACCGGCTATGAAAGCTGCTGCGGGCTGGTGACCCAGTTCGCGGTGGAAAGCGGCCTGCGGGTGTCCCAACTGGCAGCGGAGAGCCTGTTTACCGGCATGGTGACGGACAGCGGGCGCTTCCGCTATGACGCCACCACGGCCCAGACCTTCCGTCTGGCGGCCTTTTTGATGCAGCAGCCCATCGACACCAACGCCCTCTATCGCAATCTTTACGCCAGCGACCTGAGCCAGGTGAAACTCAAGGCCCATTTTGTGGACAAGATCCAGTTGACCCCCCACGGCGCGGCCTATATCTATACCACCCTGGAGGAAATGAAAGCGCTGAATGCCGATACCTTCACCATTTCCCGGGGCATGGTGGGGGTGATGGCGGATATCAAGGGCGTGGATATCTGGGTCAATTTCACCGAGACCCCCGAGGGCGTGGCCTGCGAATTGCGCTCGGGCGAGCAGAATATCAACCCCATCGCCGTCAAATACGGCGGCGGCGGCCATGCCAAGGCCAGCGGGGCCACGGTGCCCGATCGGGAAACCGCCCTGCGCATGCTGGCGGATCTGGATGAAATGGCGGGTGCGGCCCATGCGTGAGGACATCAAGCGGCAGATCTTGGACAAGATCAGGGCTTACGATACGGTGATGCTCTTTCGTCACAAGCGCATGGACGGCGACTGCGTGGGGGCCACCAAGGGCATGAAGGGCATATTGAAATGCACCTGGCCGGAAAAGCGGGTGCTGCTCATCGACGGACAAAAGAGCGATTTTCTGGCCTTCGCCGGGCCGGACGATGAAGACGTGCCCGATGAGATCTATGCCGACGCACTGGCCATCGTCATCGATACCGGGGACCAGGAGCGTATTTCCAATCAAAAATATAAGCGCTGCAAAGAGATCGTCAAGATCGATCACCATATCCCGGTGGATCAGTACGGCAGCATCAACTGGGTGGAGGAGGAGCGCTCCTCCGCCTGCGAGATGATCGCGGACTTCTACCGCACCTTCCGGGATGAGCTGCGCATCGATCAGGCGGCGGCCACCCACCTCTATATGGGCATGGTGACGGACAGCGGACGCTTCCGCTTTGAGGGCGTCAACGGCGATACCCTGCGCCTGGCAGGGCTGATGCTGGATCAGGGCGTGGACCTGGAACCGCTTTACGCCAATCTGTACCTCGAGGATTACGAAGCCCTGGCCTTCAAGGCCTATGTGTACGAGCACGTGCAGCGCACGGAGCACGGCGTAGCCTATCTGTATGTGGATCGGGAGATGCAGCGGAAATTCGGCCTCACCTTTGAGGCTGCGGGCAACACCATTTCCTACCTGGAGACCATCAAGGGATGCCTGTGCTGGCTGGCTTTCATCGAGCCGGAGGAGGGCAACCCCGATATCCGCGTCCGCCTGCGCAGCCGCTTCCTGCCCACGGTGAGCCTGGCCAAAGCCCATCACGGCGGCGGCCACGCCATGGCCAGCGGGGCCACGGTGTACAGCCGGGAGGAGGCGGAGCAATTGATCGCCGAGGCCGATGCCCTGGTGAAGGAATACAAAGAAACCCATACGGGCTGGATGTAACGAAAGGAGAAAGCCGATGGAAAAGCAAATGATGGAAGTGTTCATGGAGCGGATGCAGCAGGAAAAAATGCGGAAGCTCAACAATTACCGGCAGCAGAACGCCTATATCCAGAAGGGAAAGACGCTGTTCACCGGCTCTTCTCTGATGGAGAATTTTCCCATCACCGAATATTGTCTGAACGAGGGCCTGCCCGTGGCCTACAACCGGGGCATCGGCGGCTATACCACCGATGAATTCCTGGAATCCATCGACGCGATGCTGCTGGACCCGCAGCCTGCCAAGCTCTTTATCAATATCGGCACCAACGATCTGCGCGCCCTGCCAAACGGCGAGGATTGGTTCTGCCATCTGTCTGCCAACTACCGCAGAATCTGCGAGATCATCCGGGAAAAGCTGCCGGACACCATGATTTATATGATGGCCTATTATCCGGTCAATACGGCGGCTCTGGCCGCTCAGGGCTATCCCGGGCCCATGGTGCGCACCAATGAGAACATCGCCCGGGCCAACCGCATGGTGGAGGGCCTGGCGGCGGAATACGGCTTCCATTATATCGATGTCAACGACGGCCTGAAGGACGAAAAGGGTGAGCTGAAAGCCGAGCACACCCAGGATGGCATCCATTTTGACGCAGCGGGCTATCGCACGGTGTTTGATCGGCTGCGGCAGTATCTGTAAGCGAGGGTCGGCCATGGAACTGGTAATGATCCTTGTCCGCCAAATCCTCCAGATGTTTCTGCTCTCCGGCCTGGGCTATGCCCTGTTCAAGGGCAAAAAGATCACCGGGGAGGGCAGCCGGGCCCTGGGCAATATCCTCATCTATCTGGCGCTGCCCGCCGTGATCATCAGCGGCTTTCAGGTGGAGCGCACCCGGGAGCATATCTTGGGTATGCTTTACAGCGGCGCGGCAGCCGCGGCGCTGCTGCTCCTGTCCATCCTCATCGCCCGGCTGTTCTTCAAAAAGGACGCTGCCGCGGCCTTTGCGGGGGCTTTTTCCAATCCCGGCTTTTTCGGCATCCCGCTGATCGTGGCCTCCGTGGGCCAGGGGGCGGTGTTCTATGTGGCCTGCTTCATCGCCTTCCTCAACATCGGCCAATGGACCTACGGCGTGTCCATCCTCACGGGCCAGCCCATCCGGCAAGGCCTGAGCCTCAAAAAGCTGATCAAAGCGCCCTTTGTCATCGCCATCCTCGTTGGTCTTTTCCTGTTTTTCACGCAGATCAAATTGCCCCGGGTGGTCAGCGGTTGCCTGAGCTCCGTGGCTGCCCTCAATACCCCGCTGGCCATGTTCACCGTGGGCATCTATCTGGCCCAGACGGATATCCCGGGCATGCTGCGGCGCAAATCCCTCTATCAGATTTCCGCCATTCGCCTGGTGCTGATCCCTGCGGTGTCCCTGGTGCTGCTCGCGCTGCTGCCCGGAGCGGCGCGGGAGATGAAAATGGCCCTGCTGCTGGCCGCCGCCTGCCCCGTGGGCTCCAATGTGGCGGTCTATGCCCAGCTCCACGGCAAGGATTATCCCTATGCCGTGGAAACGGTGGTGATCTCCACCCTGTTTTCCCTCCTGACCATGCCGCTGCTGGTGTGGGTCTTTACGCTGATTGGGGGATAAAGGACAAACAAAAAAGATCCTGCTGACAGGATCTTTTTTCATGCTTTTTACGACCCCAGGTACGCTCTCTGCACGGCCTCGTTATGCAGCAGCTCCTCCGCGGGGCCCTGCAAGGTGATATTGCCGGTTTCCATCACGTAGGCTCGGTCCGCCACCTGCAGGGCCATCTGAGCGTTCTGCTCCACCAGCAATATGGTGGTGCCCGCCTGGTGCAATTCCTTGATGATGCTGAAAATCTGCTCCACCAGGATGGGGGCCAGGCCCATGCTGGGCTCGTCCAGCATCATCAGCTTGGGCTTGCTCATCAGGGCGCGGGCCATGGCCAGCATCTGCTGCTCGCCGCCGCTGAGGGTGCCCGCGATCTGCTTTTCGCGCTCCTTCAAACGGGGGAAGCGCTTGAAAACGTCCTCCAGGGAACCGGCGATCTCCGTGGCCGGGCGGGTGTAGCTGCCCATTTCCAGGTTTTCCCGCACGGTCATCTGCTGAAAGATGCGGCGGCCCTCGGGGCACAGACTCAGGCCCTTGGGCACCACTTTGGACGCGCCCAGACCGCTGATGATTTCGCCGTTCAGGGCCACGGTGCCCTGGCGGGGCTTCAAGAGTCCCGCGATGGTGTTCAGCGTGGTGCTCTTGCCCGCGCCGTTGGCGCCGATCAGGGTGACGATCTCGTTTTCGTATACCTCCAGGGTAATGCCCTTGATGGCGTGGATCGCTCCGTAATATACGTGCAGGTCATGTGCTTTCAGCAGGGGCAGGGCTTTCTTCTGTGTTTCCATCACGCCTGCGCCTCCTTCTTTTTACCCAGATAGGCCTCGATGACTACGGGGTTGGCCTGGATTTCGTCCGCCGTGCCCTTGGCGATGACCTTGCCGAAGTTCAGTACGCAGATGCCCTCGCACACGCCCATGACCAGGCTCATATCGTGCTCGATCAGCAGGATGGCGATCTGGAACTGGTCGCGGATCTTGGCGATGTTTTCCATCAATTCTTCGGTTTCATGGGGATTCATGCCCGCGGCGGGCTCGTCCAGCAGCAAAAGGCTGGGATTGGTGGCCAGGGCGCGCACGATCTCCAGCCGCCGCTGCACACCGTAGGGCAGGGAACCGGCGGTTTCGTCGGCCAGCTTTTCCATATCGAAAATGTGCAGCAGATCCAGCGCCTTTTCGTGCTGGCGCTTTTCCTGCTTCCAGTAGCGGGGCAGGCGCAGGATGCCGGTGACCATATCGTATTTGATCTGGTTATGCAGGCCGATGCGCACATTTTCCTCCACCGTCATCTGGTCAAACAGGCGGATGTTCTGGAAGGTGCGGGCGATGCCCAGCTTGCTGGCCTGCACGATGCTCAGTCCCTTGGTGTCGTGGCCGTTGATCAGCACCGCGCCCATGGTGGGCTCGTACACCTTGGTGATCAGGTTGAATACCGTGGTCTTGCCCGCGCCGTTGGGGCCGATGAGCCCGGCGATCTCGGTGCGGCCGATGGTCAGGTTAAAATCATCCACGGCTTTCAGACCGCCAAACTCGATGCCCAGATGCCGGGCTTCCAGCACGGGGGCTTTGTTGATATCGCGCTCCGGCACGATGGCGTCGGATTGCAGGGGCACCATCTTCACGTTGGCGCGGCGTTTCACCTGGCTCATGCGATGTCACCTCCCTGTTTCTTTCCGCGCAGCGTGCGCTTGAGGGGCGCGATGGCGCTGTTCATCACCGAGCGGATCAGCGGGTTGTTGGTAAAGATCATCACCAGGATCAGCACCACCGCGTACACCAGCATGCGGTAATCGCTGAAAGCGCGCAGCATCTCGGGCAGCACGGTCAAAAGCGTCGCGCTGATCACGGAGCCCAGCACGTTGCCCAGGCCGCCCAGCACCACGAACACCAGGACGTTGATGGACTGGTTGAAGGTGAACTGGGTGGGGACCACGGTGCTGCTGTTCAGGCCGTACAGCGCCCCCGCCATGCCTGCCAGGGCCGCGGCGGTGACAAAGGCCATCATCTTGTATTTGGTCACGGGCACGCCCATGGATTCAGCGGCGATGCGGTTATCGCGGGTGGCCTTGATGGCCCGGCCCGCCCGGCTGTTCACCAGGTTCAATACCACCAGCAGGGTGATCATGATCAGCACAAACCCCGCCGTAAAGGTGGAAACAGGCTTGATCTTCACCGCGCCCTTGGCGCCGTCCACCAGCATGGTCACGCCCTCCGGCATTTTTTTATTCAGGAAGGAGAACGCCAGCCTGCCGTCGGCCACGCCCACATAGAGCACGTTGACCAGGTTGCGGATGATCTCGCCGAAGGCCAGCGTCACGATGGCCAGATAGTCGCCCCGCAGCCGCAGCACGGGAATGCCGATCAGCGCGCCCATGACGCCCGCCATGATGCCGCCGGCTACGATGGCCAGCACCAGTCGCAATGTGGTGTTTTCAATGGCGCAGGCGTTCAGCAGCCAGCCGCTGACCACGGCCCCGGTATACGCGCCGACGCTCATGAAGCCCGCGTGGCCCAGACTCAGTTCGCCGCTGATGCCGATGACCAGGTTGAGGGACACGGCCATCACCACCCAGCAGCAGATGGGCACCAGCTGGCCCTTGAGGGAGCGGGTGATGGACTTGTTGGCAATCATGGATTGCAGCAGGATAAAGGCCCCGATCACCAGGACGAAGGTGACGATGTTGTAGATCAGGCGGTTGCGCTTTGCTCTTGTCATGCCCGTCACCTCACACTTTCTCCCGCACGGGCTTGCCTAAAAGGCCCGTGGGCTTCACCAGCAGCACCACGATCAATACGGCGAACACGATGGCGTCGCCCAGTTCGGTGCTGATATAGGCCTTGCCGAAGATCTCGATGACCCCCAGCAGCACGCCGCCGATCATGGCCCCGGGAATGGAGCCGATGCCGCCGAAAACAGCCGCCGTGAAGGCCTTGATGCCCGGCATGGAGCCGGTGGTGGGCTGCAAAATGGGGTAGGAGGAGCACAGCAGCACGCCCGCGATGGCCGCCAGGGCGGAGCCGATGGCGAAGGTCATGGAGATGGTGCGGTTCACGTTGATGCCCATCAGTTCCGCCGCGCCGCGGTCCTCGCTGACGCAGCGCATGGCCTTGCCCATCTTGGTCTTGGCGGTGAACAGGGTCAGCGCCACCATGATGACGATGTTGGCCAGGATGGTCCAGATGGTGGCGGAGGAGATGTTCAATTGGCCGATGCGGATGGACGCGCCGTTGATGAACGTGCGGGGGAAGGACTTGGGATTCGCGCCCCAGATCATCAGCGCGATGTTCTGCAGCAGGTAGCTCATGCCGATGGCGGTGATCAGCACGGCCAGGCTGGTGGCCTGGCGCAGGGGACGGTAGGCCAGCCCTTCGATGGTGACGCCCAGCAGCGTGCACACTGCCATGGCGGCCAATATGGCGATCACCGGCGGCAGCCCCCAGTATTGCAGGCCGCAGAAGGCGATGTACGCGCCGATCATGATCACGTCGCCATGGGCGAAGTTCAGCATCTTGGCGATGCCGTACACCATGGTGTAGCCCAGGGCGATAATGGCGTAAATGCTGCCCAGGCTCAGCCCGTTGATCAGGTTATCGAGAAAAATCATGTCGCTCTCTCCTGTGCTTTAATAAACGAAAAGGCGGGACTGGCCCCAAAGACAGGCCAGCCCGCGTTTTTTATGGACGCAGCTTATTCAAAAACGTATTCGCCGTTCACGATGGTGGCGGCCATGGGGGTCTTGGTGACCGCGCCGCTCTCGTCCCAGGTCATGCTGCCGGTCAGGCCGTCCACGCTGATTTCCTGCATGGCGGCGATCATCAGGTCGCACACTTCCTCGGGCTCCATGTCGCTGGTGATACCGGCCTTTTCGGCGGCGGCCACCAGGATGTAGATGCCGTCATAGGCGTCGGCGGCGAACTGGATGGGGATCTCGCCGTAGGCTTCCTGATACTTGGCCACGAAGTTCACGGTCTTTTCATCGCTGGCGGTGGCCACGAAGGGGGTCAGCAGCATGACGCCCTCGGCCAGGCTGGTGTCAAAGCCTTCCACGCCCAGGATGCCGTCCATACCGTCCACGCCGAAGAAGATGGGGTGATAGTCCTTATCGGCAGCCACCTTCAGGATCAGGGAAGCGGGGGTGTAGTACATGGGCAGGAACACGATCTCCGCGCCGTTGTTCTGGGCGTCGGCCACCTGCACGCTGAAATCGGTGGTCTCGTCGGTGAAGGTGGTCTCGCTCACGATCTCCAGGCCCTTATCAGCCGCTTCGGCCACAAAGGTATCGCGGATGCCGGTGGAGTACACGTCGGCGTTGTTGTAGATCACGGCGATCTTGGTGCCCAGGCCGTGCTCAGCGATGTACTGGGCGGAAGCGGAGCCCTGGTTGGGGTCGGTGAAGCAGATCTGGAACACGTTGTCCTTGTCCTCGATGACGGCGGTGGAGGAGGCAGAGGGGGTCAGGAAGAACACGCGATCCACATAGCCCTGAGCGCCGGCGGCTTCGCAGGGCTTGGAGGTGGTGGTGCCCAGGATCATCTGCGCGCCCGCGTCCAAAGCGGCGTTGTAGGCGTTGATGACCTTTTCCACGTTGTGCTCGTCGTCCTCGTTGATCAATTCGATCTTAAAAGCGCCGTTGGCGTCGTTGATTTCCTGGGCGGCGATCTCCGCGCCGTGCAGGGTAGCCAGGCCGTACAGGGCCGCCGCGCCAGTGGTGGGGCCGATATGGGCGATTTTCAGGGTGACCGCTTCATCCGCCAGGGCAGAAACGCCACAGAGCAGCATGCAAGCAGCCATCAGCAGGGCAAAAACCTTTTTCATGATTTCTTTCCTCCCAATAACACATTTTGCGGCAAAATTGCCAAGCAAGTGTTATTATACGCAGATTTGTGTTTGGATACAAGCAATTCCCTGTGTTTTTGCTGTTTTTTCAGCATCCAAACAGCGACGCGGCCTTCTCCATCCGCTGGGCTATGGGCACCCCGAAGGGGCAGCGGCTTTCGCAGCTCTGACAGCCGATGCACTGGGCGGCGGTGACCTTCAGCGCCTTGTAATGCTGCCGCACGCTCTCGGGCACCTGGGGCTGCTGGGTGGCCAGATCGTAGAATTTATTCACCATGGCGATGTCGATGTCCATGGGGCAGGGCTTGCAGTGGCCGCAGTAAGTGCACTGGCCCATATAGGCGTGCAGGGGCGCGGAGGCGATGACGCTGGCGTAGTCCCGCTGATCCGCAGTGGCGGTTTCATAAGCCACCGCAGCGTCCACCTGATCCTTGGTGTCGTAGCCGCACAGGATGGAGGCCACCGCCGGACGGGTCAGGCTGTAATGGATCAGCTGATTGGGCGTAAAGGCCACGCCGAAGGGGGAGGAGGCCGCGTCAAACAGCCGTCCGCCAAAGAAGCCTTTCATCACCGTCAGGCCCACATCCTTTTCCTCGCACAGCTGATACAGGGCGGCTCGTTCCGGATCAATGCCGCTCAGGCCCTGATCGTAGCTGCCAAACATGTCGTCCAGGTTTTCGGTGGCGGGATGCATGTCAAAGGCCGGGTTGATGCTGAAAAGGATCATTTCGATGAAGCCCGTCTCCGCCGCCATTTTGGCGATGCGCGGGTTGTGGGTGCTGAGACCGATATGGCGGATAATGCTCTTTTCGTGCAGCTCGTGTACGTACTGGATGTACTCCGTGTTGAAGCTGGCCTCCCAGTCCTCCATGGAGTCGATGTAGTGGATCATGCCCAGGTCGATGTATCCGCCGCCGATGCGATGGAGCAGGTCCTCAAAGGCGGGCTTCACATATTTCATATCCCGGCTGCGCACGTATTGTCCGTTTTGCCAGGTGGAACCGATGTGGCCCTGCACAAACCATTTGTCCCGGCTGTCGGCAATCGCCTTGCCGATGATATCCCGGGATTTGGGATCGGGCATCCAGCAGTCGATGATGTTGATTCCCTGGCTTTCCGCGTAGCGGATCAGCTCGCTGCTCTCCTCCTCCGGATGCCGCTCCAGCCATTCTCCGCCAAAGCCGATCTCGCTGACCATCAGATTGGTTTTTCCCAGACGCCGTTTGTTCATGCGCGCATCCTCCTATGCAATGGAATAACTGATTATATCATATTTCCGGCCACAATAAAAGGGCCGCGCCCGAAGACGCGGCCCCGTGGGTCATTGCGAATTAGTTGGCGTACTCGCACTCGTCGATGGCATCCTGGAAGGCGGCGTCGATCTCGGCGTCCACGTTCTCAGTCAGACCCAGGCACTTGGTCATCAGAGCGGTCACCTGATTGCGGGCCACAGAGCTGCCCTCGAACACGGGGGAGGTGTAGTAGGCGTCGGTCTGATCCATACCGACCTTCATGCTCAGCATGGCGATGTTGTCGCCGCCGTCAGCCTTGGCCAGATAGGCCTGGAAGTCGGCGTTGTTCAGCACGCTCTTGATGGCGGGCATATAGCCGGACTGCATGCCGAAGTTGGCCTGGAAATCGGTGTTGGTGGTCAGATACTTGACGAAGAGCCAGCTGGCCAGCACTTCCTGGGGATTGCTCTTTTTGAAGATGCACACGCTGGGACCCTGGCTGATGACCTTGCGGTTGGCGGGATCAACCTGGGGGATGGTGGCGATGCCCACCTCGAAGGGATAGTTGCCGTCATCGCCCTTCTTGGGACGCTGATAGGTGGCGCCGGCGGAGGAGCCGATGCACATATAGCAGCGGGTCTCGTCGGTGCTGGTGAACAGGCCGCTGGTGTACGCGCCGTACAGACCGGCGGTGGTCACGTAGCCCTTCTGATACCATTCGTTGAACTTCTTCACGAAGGCCTTGTTGGTGTCGTTGTCAAACAGGTAGTGGGGCTCGGTGGCGCTGGTGTAGTCGCTGCCGTACTGCTCGGTCATGGTGATGAACCAGTTGCCCTCGCTGTCATAGCCCAGAGGGATGCTCTTGGGATCGATCTCCTTGATCTTGGCGCAGACTTCCTCGACTTCGTCCCAGGTGGTGGGAACGGTCAGGCCGTTGGCGGCGAAGAAGGTGGCGTCATAGTAGAGGACCTCGGTGCTCTTGTAGAAGGGCAGGGTGTACATCAGGCCGTCGCCGAAGCTCATGCCTTCGTTGTAGTAGCCTTCCACAAAGTCGGCCTTCTGCTCGTCGCTCAGGCCCACCACGGGGTTGTTGATCAGCTCGTCCAGGGTCTGCACGGCGCCGGCCTTGTTGTATTCGGCCACGTGGTCAGCGTAGCAGAAGGTGATGTTGGGCTGGTTGCCGCCGTTGATTTCCTCGCTGATGCGCTTGAGGATATCGTTGTAGCTGCCGGCGTTCTCGGCGTTGACGGTGATGTTGGGATATTCCTTGTTGAACTCGGCGATGGCGTTGTTCAGCACTTCCAGCTGATTGTCCTTGTTGATGATGTGATAGAAGGTGATGGTCACGGCGCTGCCGTCATAGCCATCGGTGGTCAGGTCGGCCAGCGCGGAGGCGCAGGACAGCACCATCATGAGGACCAGGAGCATAGAGATGAGTTTCTTCATGGGTTTCTTTCCTTCCTTGTATTATTTTGTTAATGGCTTTTCAGCCGATCAACCCTTGATACCGCTGCGGCTCACGCCTGCCATGATATACTTGCGCAGGAACACGAACACCAGGAACAGCGGGGCGGATACCAGCGCCACGGCGGCCATCTGCACGGGATAGTTGACGTCGCCGGAGGTATCGGTAAAGGCGTTGCGCAGACCGTTGGTCACCAGGCGGTGGGCCTCGTCGTTGGCCACCAGGCGGGGCCAGATGTAGCTGTTCCAGCTGCCCATCATCTTAAGGATGGTGATGGAGATCAGCGTGGGCAGGGCCAGGGGCACCATGACCTTCCACAGGTATTTCCAGTCGCTGGTGCCGTCCACCTTGGCGGCCAGGTACAGCTCGCTGGGGATCTGCATAAAGTTCTGCCGCAGCAGATAGATGTAGAACACGCTCACCAGGAAGGGCACGATCAATACCGTGTAGGTGTTGATCCAGCCAAAGTCGCTCACCGTGATGTAGTTGGTGATGGTGAACAGTTCGCCCGGGATCATCATGGTGGCCAGCAGCGCGCCAAAGAGCAGGTTTTTGCCCTTGAACTCAAGCCGCGCGAAGGCGAAGGTCGTGATGATGGTGATAAACAGGCTCAGCAGCGTGGACACCAGGCCCACGTACAGGGTGTTGAGGAACAGCCGTCCCAGATTGGCGGCGGTGAAGGCCTCCACATAGTTGCCCAGCATGATGATGCGGGGCCACAGGGTGGGCACCTGGGCGCGGTATTCCGTCAGGGATTTGACGGAGGAAATCAGCATCCAGTAGAAGGGGAACAGCACGATCAGCGCCATGATGAACAGGAAGAGATAGACGCCGCCCAGCCCCAGCACCTTGAAGATGTTCTGCTTCAGGGTGGTTTTGCGCAGGTCGCGGGCATGCATGATATCGATTGATTTCTGACTCATATCGCACCTCTCAATAATGCACGCGCTTTTTGCTGACCTGCAGGTTGATCAGCGTCACGATCAGGATGATGCCAAACAGGATCAGAGCGGCGGCGCTGGCGCGGCCCTGATTGTTGTTGGAAAGGCTGTCGTAGATGAAGCCCACCATGGTGTTCATGCGGCCGCTGTCGCTGGCGGGGCCCATGCGCTCGCCGAAGATACCCACGATGCTGGTGTATTCCTTGAAGCCGCCGATGAAGCCGGTGATGATCACGTAGGCCAGCATGGGGGAGAGCAGGGGCACGGTGATGCGCCACAGCACGCGGGCGCGGGGGGTGGAGTCCACCTTCGCGGCCTCGTAATACTGCTTGTTGATGCCGGTCAGGCCGCCCAGCAGGATCAGGATCTTGAAGGGCAGGGCGTTCCACACGATGTAGACGATCATGACGAACATGTTGGCCGTGTAGGTGGAGCCGTAGTTGATCCAGTTCACGGCCTTGCCGCCAAAGAACTCAATGACGTTGTTGATGATGCCGGCGGTGACGATCAGCTCGTTTTCCGTGCCGAAGAAACTGCCCACGATGTTGAACATGGCGGCGAACACCATGCCGATGGCGATGCTGTTGGTCACGTAGGGCAGGAAGAAGATGGTCTGCAGGGCCTTCTGCAGGGGCTTGATGGAATGCAGGGCCACGGCGATGAGCAGGGCCAGCAGGGTGGAGATGGGCACCGTGAATACGCACAGCAGCACGGTGTTCTTCATGCACTGCACGAAGCGGCGGTAGGTGATGACCTTTTCAAAGTTGCCGATGCCGAAATTGAAGGTGGCGCCGCCGGCGGCCTTGAGGCCGCTGTAATTCTCCAGCAGGGCCATGCGCACGGTATTGATGATCGGCCATACGGTGAAGATCAGCAGCAGCACGATGGCCGGCGCCAGGTAGATCCAGGCTTTCCACTGTTGTTTGCTTTCAACCATATCACTTCACCTCAAAATAGATCCGTTCCTCGGTTTCCTTGTTGAAGATGAAAATCTTGTGGGGCTTGATATTGTAGCGCACATACTCGCTGCCGGTGTCCACCTTGTTGTCGGCGTCGATGATGGAGCGCACGAAGGGATTCTGGGAGGCGTCGTGGGTGGCCACCACGCTCACGTCGCGGCCCATGACCTCCACATTGACGGGCTTGCACTTGAGGGCGCCGTTTTCGCTGAGCACAAAGCCCTCGGGGCGGATGCCCACGGTGACGGCCTGATCGGCCACGCCGCTGAATTCCAGCACTTCGTCCGAGCCGATGTACAATTTGCCGTCCTTCACCTGGCCGTCAAACACGTTGATGGGCGGGGTGCCCAGGAATTTGGCCACAAACAGGTTGGCGGGATCGTCATATACGTCCTGGGGCTTGCCGATCTGCTGCACGATACCGGCCTTCATCACCACGATCATGTCACTGATGCTCATGGCCTCTTCCTGGTCGTGGGTGACGAACACTGTGGTGATCTTGGTCTCCTGCTGGATGCGGCGGATCTCCTCGCGGGTTTGCAGCCTCAGGCGGGCGTCCAGGTTGGAAAGGGGTTCGTCCAGGAGCAGCACCCTTGGCATTTTGACCAGGGCGCGGGCGATGGCCACGCGCTGCTGCTGGCCGCCGGACAGCTCGCTGGGCTTGCGGTCCAGCAGCTGCTCGATCTGCACCAGCTTGGCCGCCTGATAGGCGCGCTCCAGCATCTGCTCCTTGGTCAGCTTGTCCTCGCCCTTCAGGTTCTGCAGCGGGAACATGATGTTCTGCTTCACCGTCATGTGGGGATACAGGGCGTAGTTCTGGAACACCAGGCCGATGCCCCTGTTCTCCGTGGACAGTTCCGTCACGTCGTCGTCGCCAAAGAAGATGCGTCCGCTGGTGGGCTTCTGCAGGCCGCTGATCATGTACAGCGTGGTGCTCTTGCCGCAGCCGCTGGGGCCCAGGAGTCCGATCAGCTTGCCGTCGGGGATTTCAAAGTTGAAATTGTTGACGGCAATGACCTCTTCGTTGGATTTTTTATTGCGGCTGGGAAAGGCTTTGGTCAGGTTTTGCAGGACGATTTTCATGTGGAACCCCTTTCTACCAAATTAATATTCCTGTTTGGCTGCCATTTCTGCGTGTATCTTCTCTTTATAGCGGATCAAATCCTCGCGGGTGTCAAAGATCATCTGGCTGGCGTAGTCCACCACCACCGTGGCGGCCAGCAGGTCGTGGATCATGGCGTTGGTCTTGGTGCCCACCATCACCGCGGCCTCCACCGCCAGGATGGCAAAGAGCACGATGGGTCCCATGACGCCGATGGTGCCCCAGAAGACCATCATCAGGATGATCACGGGGATCATGGTTTCCACGGCGTACTTGCCCAGCACCGTGCGGATAAAGAGGCCCACCGCCCGCAGCCGCACGCCGTCGTTTTGCATCACCGCCAGGCCGAACACCTTTTTGCCCAGCGTCCTGCCGTCGCCCAGCTTCAGGGGGACGGCGAATTCCATCATCAGGTATCCCAGCAATATGGCGATGCTGGAGATCAGGATGGTCAGCTGGATCAGCATGCTGTAGGTGCGATTGGCCTCGGCGTCGGCGGAGAGCGCGTCATAGGCCGCGTTCAGCGTGGCTTTGCCCGCGTCGTCCAGGGCATTGTATTCCGCCAGGGGCATGCGCAGGTCGATGCCGTATTCCTCCCCCACCCGGGTATAGGCTTCGTCCAGCCGCTGCTGATAGCCGTCGTAGCCCAACACCTGGGACAGCACCCAGGCGAACAGGACGCTGACGATGCTCAGCAGGATCAAATCAAAAAGGAAGGCCGAGATGCGTTTCCACATGCTCGCTTTCTGCAAATCATAGATCACGCATCCACATCCTTCCGGCTTGTCAATATTGGTCTGCTTTCATTATACAAAAAAAGTACACCAAAAGCTATAATGTAACAAGATTTTTAGAAAGTTAATAATTTGAAAACACTTTTTCCCCTTCTCAGGGCTTGTTTGTCATTTTTGATCACAGACATCTTTAATAAATGTATAATCTGGTATACATTTTAACAAATGATAAAAAATAATGGTTGACGCGGGGGACAAAAATGGTTATAATACACATTAGCTGAAAGGCACCGAAAAATCATAAGGAGGCATATTTTATGAAAAAGTTCCTTTCTCTCGTGCTTGTTGCGATCATGCTCATGAGCTGCGCAAGCGTTGCCTTCGCCGAAGCCGACGCCGATCTGGTCGCCGCCGCCAAGGCCGAGGGCGAGCTGGTGGTCTACGGTTCCTGCGAGGAGCCCTATCTGGCCGCCGCCTGCCAGCAGTTTGAAAAGCTGTACGGCATCAAGACCCAGTTCCAGCGCCTGAGCACCGGCGAGGTGCCCACCAAGATCGAAGAAGAAAACGGCAACCCCTCTGCCGACGTGTGGTTCGGCGGCACCAACAATCCCTATGACGCGCTGGCTGCCAAGGGCTTCCTGGACAACAGCTACGTGCCCGCCAACGCCTCCCACCTGCTGAGCGATCTGTATAAGGATCCCAACGGCTACTGGTACGGCATCTACACCGGCATCCTGGGCTTCATGGTCAACACCGACGAGCTCGCCCGTCTGGGCCTGGAAGCGCCCCAGACCTGGGATGACCTGCTCAAGCCCGAGTACAAGAACCTGATCTGGTTCTCCAACTACAACACCGCCGGCACCCCCAAGCTGGCCGCCAACCTCATGCTCCAGATGAAGGGCCATGACGACGGCATCAAGTATCTGGTGGAACTGGACAAGAACGTTCAGCAGTACACCAAGTCCGGCTCCGGCCCCTCCAAGAACGTGGGCACCGGCCAGTGCGTCATCGGCATCGGCTTCCTGCATGATGGCATCACCCAGATCCTGGACAACGGCTATGACAACGTGGGCCTGGTGATCCCCGCCGACGGCACCGCCTGCGAAATCGGCCCCGTGGCCATCTTCAAGGGCGCCAAGCACCTGAACGCCGCCCGCCTGTTCATGGAGTTCGCCCTGTCTCCCGATTGCGTGGAGCTGGCTGACGACACCGGTTCCTATCAGTTCCTGGTCATCGACAACGCCCAGCAGCCCGAGGCTGCCGCCCAGTTCGGCCTGACCCTGGACGCTGTGTGGGACGGCTATGACTTTGCCAAGGCCGTGGAAGATACCACCAAGAACGTGGAAGACGTGATCAACGCCCTGGGCGACGCCGCCACCGACGGCCGCTTCAAGACCGAGTAATTTCTTCCCGGGAAAACGCATCCATATTTTCCCCGCCCCGCCCGGGGCGGGGGTATTTTTTAAAAAAATTCAAATGTGAAGAAAGGAGCGGTGACTGATGGCAAAAGGTCAAGGCGCGGCGCTGGATCGCAAAAAGCTGATGGGCGATCCCATTATGATGACCACCATCGTGGTCCTCATCGCCTTCCTGACGCTGTTCATCCTCTATCCGCTGGCCATCCTGCTGGTGGACAGCCTGTATGGCACAAACGGCTTCTCCATCGATACCTTCAAGCGCATTTTCGGCATGTGGACCTTCCGCCGGGCCATCGGCAATACCCTCAAGGTGGGCTTCGTGGTGGGCATCCTGTCCACCCTCATCGGCCTGCTTTTCGCCTATGTGGAGGTCTATGTCCGCATGCGCAAGGTTGTGGGCGGACTGTTCAAGGTGGTTTCCATGCTGCCCGTGGTCTCTCCGCCCTTCGTGCTCTCCCTGTCCATGATCATGCTCTTTGGCCGCTCGGGCCTCATCACCCGGTTCCTGCTGGGCATCTACGATAACGACATCTACGGCTATTGGGGCATCGTCATCGTGCAGACGCTGACCTTCTTCCCCGTGTGCTACATGATGCTCAAGGGCCTGCTCAAGAACATCGACCCCTCCATGGAGGAGGCCGCTCGGGATATGGGCGCTTCCCGCTGGAAGGTGTTCACCACCGTCACCTTCCCCCTGCTGCTGCCGGGCCTGGGCAACGCCTTCCTGGTCACCTTCATCGAGTCCATCGCCGACTTTGCCAACCCCATGATCATCGGCGGCAGCTACGATACCCTGGCCACCACCATCTATCTGCAGATCACCGGCGCCATGGATAAGGAAGGCGCCGCCGCCATGGCCGTGGTGCTGCTGTGCATCACGCTGGCCATGTTCGCCGTGCAGAAGTATTACCTGGAGCGCAAAACGGCGGCTACGCTTACGGGCAAGGCCAGCCGCGGGCGCATGCTGATCGAGGATAAATCCGTCACCATCCCGCTCACCATCCTGTGCTCCCTGGGCGCCATCTTCGTCATCATGATGTATATCTGCGTGCCCATCGGCGCGCTGTTCCCCACCTGGGGCTATCGCTTCACGCCTTTGACCTTCAAGTGGTTCAGCCAGGTCTTTACCCGCTACCGCGGCCTGCAGGCCTTCCGGGATTCCTTCGTGCTGTCCCTCATCGCCTCGCCCATCACGGCCCTGCTTTCCATGATCATCTCCTACCTGGTGGTCAAGCGCAAGTTCAAGGCCAAGGGCTTCATCGAGGCCGTCTCCATCCTGGCCATGGCCGTGCCCGGCACGGTGCTGGGCGTGGGCTATATCCGCGGCTTTGCCAACGGTATCTTCCATACCGGCATCCTCAGCTCCCTCTACGGCACGGGCCTCATCCTGATCATCGTGTTTGTGGTGCGCTCCCTGCCCACGGGCACGCGCTCGGGCATCTCCGCCCTGCGGCAGATCGATAAGTCCATCGAGGAGAGCGCCTACGATATGGGCGCGGACAGCCTCAAGGTGTTCACCTCCGTCACCCTGCCCCTGATCAAGGATTCCTTCCTCTCCGGTCTGGTCACCGCCTTCGTGCGTTCCATCACCGCCATTTCCGCCATCATCCTGCTGGTGACGCCCAGCTACCTGCTCATCACCGTGCAGATCAACGAGTTCGCGGAGAAGGGCGCCTTCAGCATCGCCTGCGCCTTCGCCACCATCCTGATCATCATCACCTATGGCGCTGTGCTGCTGATGAACCTGTTCATCAAATTCTTTGGCACCAGTAGAAAGCAGAAGGAGGTCGATTGACCATGGCAGACAAGCGAGTAAAAGAGCCCAAGGGCGTCAAATTGGATCATATTTCCAAAATCTATAAGGACCCCAAGACCGGCAAGGAATTCTATGCCGTGCACGACGTGGCGCTGGAGATGAAGCCCGGCTCCTTCATCACCCTGCTGGGCCCCTCCGGCTGCGGCAAAACCACCACGCTGCGCATGATCGCGGGCTTTGAAAGCCCGGACGAGGGCGAAATCTATCTGGGCGGCGAGCCCATAAACGCCCTGACGCCCAACAAGCGCGACACCGCCATGGTGTTCCAGTCCTACGCCCTGTTCCCGCACTACAACGTGTTTGACAACGTGGCCTACGGCCTGCGGCTGCGCAAGGTGCCCAAGGACGAGATCAAGCGCCGGGTCACCGATATCCTGGCGCTGGTGGAGCTCAGCGGCATGGAATCCCGCATGACCAACCAGCTCTCCGGCGGCCAGCAGCAGCGCGTGGCCCTGGCCCGCGCCCTGGTGGTGGAGCCCGGCGTGCTGCTCTTTGACGAGCCCCTGTCCAACCTGGACGCCAAGCTGCGCGTGCAGATGCGCACCGAGATCCGCCGCATCCAGCAGAAGCTGGGCATCACCGCCATCTACGTCACCCATGACCAGAGCGAGGCCATGTCCATCTCCGACCAGATCATCCTGATGAAGGGCGGCGTCATCGCCCAGATGGGCACCCCCATGGAGATCTACTATCATCCCAACAGCGAGTTCGTGGCCGATTTCATCGGCGAGTGCAACTTCTTAAAGGGCAAGATCAGCGGCAAGGACGGTAAGATCACCACGATCGACCTGCCCGCCGGCAAGGTGGGCGTCACCACCGATAAGGCCACAAAGCCCGGCGACGACGCCGAAATCGTGGTCCGCCCCGAAGCCATCGTCATCGCCGATCAGGGCCAGCTGCCCTGCAAGGTGGAGCTGAGCTGCTTCATGGGCTCCTACCAGAACTACCACGTCCGCGTGGGGGATACCCTGGTCAAGATCACCGACAACTGCCCCGTCAACAAGAAGATCTACAACGTGGGCGACAGCGCCTATATCTCCTTCGACGCCTCCTGCGCCCATCTGCTGTAAGGGGAGAAAAGCGCCATCGCCAACCTCAAACAAAGGCCGCCTGGATCATACGCGATCCAGGCGGTTTTCGCTGCCTTGTCCTGCCATGGCATTTCGTTTTGTACGCCAGTTATCGAATACGAAACAATACGAAAATATATGTCGCATAAATTTTATAATTACAGGCTCATTTTGACAGATGTTTTGTGATATAATAAAACATGTATCAATTTATAGCGATTCACAGGCTGCTGCCGCAGCAACAAAAAAGAGAAAGGAAATATCTGTTATGAGTACCCTGACCCGGGAATCCAACCCCAAGACCCGCACCCTGCTTCGTTCCAACCCCGTTTTGAGCCGCCTGAGCAAAATCAAGGAGCGCTCGGAGGCCAACGCGGCCACTTATCAGGGCATCGCCGTTAAAACCACCTATTTTCTGCTGATCACCCTGGCGGGCATGATCGCCCAGCTGCTGGTGAAGGCCGCCATGGCTGGGGAGCCCGTGTGGCAAACCATCCAGGTGTATAAAAAGTTCACCCTCACCCTGTCCATGAAGGAAGCCGTCATCGTCGGCGCGGTGCTGGTGGTGGGCTTTATCTCCGAGCTGCTGGGCATCTTTGTGCGCAAAACCGTGCCCGTCACCGGCACGCTGTACGCCGCCAGCCAGGGCTATGTGATCTCCTTCCTGGTGTTCAAGGTGCTCACCGGCTACGAATATCTGGGCCTGGAGGCGCTGCTGCTCACCGTGGCCGTGGTGGCGGTCATGAGCTATCTCTATTCCTCCGGCATCGTCAAGGCGGATAAGAAATTCCGCACGGTGCTTCTGTCCCTGTTCCTGGGCAGCATCGGCCTGGGCCTGCTCAGCTTCCTGGGCTCCCTGATCCCGGCCACCCGGCCCTATGTGCAGGCCATGCTGCAAAATTCCGCCTTTACCATCGCCATGGACGTGCTCGGCCTGCTTATTGCCGCCCTGTTCCTGATCAGCGATTTCGCCATGATCGACGACTGCGTCAAGCAACATTATCCCAAGGAGTTTGAATGGTCCGCCGCCTTCGGCCTGGTGTTCACCGTGATCTGGATTTATCTCAAGATCCTGGACCTGCTGATGCGGCTTTCCAATAACAAGAATAATTAAGCTGATCCTGTTCTCCTTCGCCCTGCTGTCCGCCGTCGCGCTGGAATTCATTGACAAGGATAAGTGGGAATCATTTGAAAGTGGAAGCACGAATGCTTCCATGATCTGCTGCGATCTGATTGCTTCTACCGCATGATGAGCCTGCAATCCGGGCTCTTGGGGACTTTATGCAGATATTTGCCCCCAACCGCGTGAAGTCCGACGAAGAAGACGCCGGAGAGCAACTGCATGCCGCACAGCAGCGCAAAGAAGGAACGCGTTCCGCAGGCTTCCAGCAGAAAGCCTCCTGCCGCCGCTGCAAAGAAATTCACGATGGCGCTGATGGAATTCACCAGCGCCTGCGTGCTGGCCTCCATACCCTCCGGTGCCAGCCGGTGCAGATATTGATATCTGCTGGCGACATAGAGCGCATAGGAAAAGCCGCGGAGCAGCTGCGCCGCGAAAAGAACGAAAATGGAATGCCCCATGGCATACAGGCTGTATTCCACCGTCAGGATCAGCACGCTGGCCAGCAGGAGCCATGCCCAGCCCGTGCGGTGGGAAAACTTTTTGATGAGCAGCAGCATCGGCACTTCGCATATGCCCGCCGCGAACATCAGGGCGCCGTACACGCTGCTGTCCAGACCGAATTCCTTCACGGCGTAAATCATATATGTGACGCGCCAGCTGAAAGGGATCTGATACAGTATTTCAAAAATGATGTGGCCGACGATCCAGTAATTTAGAATGGAGCGAAAGGGCATATCCCGCAGGCGCTGACGCGCCTGCCTTTTCTTTGTTCCCTCGCTCTCCGCCGGAACGCGGGAGGAAAGCAGGATGGATAACGCCGCGAATCCGGCGAAAAAGTAATAGATATTCCGCACGGACATCGCCCGGAGAATGGGAACAAAAGCCAGGCTGAACAGCGCGTACCCAATGGACGCCCAACTGCGGACGCTGCCGTAGGGGATTTTCAGCCCCGGATGGTCGTTGACCCGGACAAGCCATAATTCCATCATCATGTTGGATGGATGGAAAAAGAAATACATCACCATCAGCATCCCGATCATGACCAGCCGCCACAGGCCGCTTCCCTGGGACAGGGCGGGCAGGGTCAGCGAACAGACCGCGACCCCGGCCATGCACAGCATGAAGCATTTTTTTACCGATTGGATGCGGTCTGACACGATTCCCCAGGTGGGCTGGGAAACGATGCTGATGCCGTTTACAAAGGCTGTGATCAATCCCATCTGACCGGCGGTGATGCCAATGGATTCGAGAAAAACGGACAAGAAGTTCGCCGCCGCGAAACAGCCGTTGTAAATCAATTCCGTAATGGATAACTGCGCCTGTATTTTTTTCCTGTTCATCTTAGATCATCTTCTAAGGCAGCTTTTTTCTGATGCCGCAAGGGTCAATCCGCCTTTTGCTGGAGCACCAGCCCGCTGGAGATATCCAGGATATGGGCGGCGTCGTTGAACAGTTCGATCCGGGGATGGACATATTCGTCCTTCCGCACGGGGAATTCCAGGATGATCACCGAGGTGAATTCATAGGGCATCACGGTGCAGACATAGGGGAAGGGCAGCGCCAGCAGATGCGACAGCACGCAGGCGCCCGACCCGCCATGGCTGAAAAGGGCGATGGTCTTCTGCCGGTCCGTTTCGCAATAATACCGGGCGCCTTCATGGCGATAGCCCTGTTCCCGCAGGAACGCGTCAAATTTGACGCTGATTTCATCCAGATACCGGACCGCCGCGTTGCCCTTGAAATACGGATGCTGCCGCCAATCCTCCCGGTAAAAATCAAAATCCTCCCGGGAGATCATCCAGTCGCTCAGCGTCCAGGGATGTCCCTCCTGGGGAATGCCCGGGCCGCCCCAGGAGATCTCATGCATGTAATCCAGCGTCCGCACCGGCAGACCCAGCCGCTCCGCGGTATAGGCAGCCGTCTGGGATGCGCGTCCTTGGGGAGAGGCGTAAATCTCTTCGATCCCTTCCCGCTCCAGCCGTATGGCGGCTGCCGCCGCCTGCTTTTTTCCGGTCTCCGTCAGGCAGTCCTTTTCATAGTTGGGCTCCCCGTGCCGAACAAAAATGATCCGCATCGTATCCTCCTTCATGCTTTTCTGTCCACTATTATACAAAAGTCTCGCCCTGCTTTTCAAGACAAATATACGCCATTCTTTTACATGATGAGTAGGGAACGAACAGGGGCCTTCTCCTTCAGGCTCTGAAAGAGAAGGCCCCGTCCATTCTCTCCTTGCCACTTTTTGTCTACAAAAAAGCATCAGGAGGACGCGCACGCTGCGCGTCCTCCCTTTTCTATGGGTTTCGCATCCTGGCGGGAATGCTTGGTTTACTGGGCGGGATCCAGTATTTCCGGATGCCCTTGCGCAGGCCCAGCCGCTTGTATTGGATGGTCTGCGGCTTTTGTAACGTTCCCGTTTTTTGCATGCTTCCTCACCTCTTATGGGGATTGGTATGGAGCAGTCACGCTTTTGTCGGCCTCATTATAGAAAAATATAAAATTGCTGTAAATATTTAAAATTGCAATTTTTATTGTAAAAATTGCACAGATAATAAAGAGCGTATTTGCATCTATATAGGTATAAATCCACCACATCCGCCAACGTGCCAAAAACAGACAAAAAGAAAGGCCTCCGTTCGGAGACCTCGGATCTGGAAGCGGCAAAGGCGATTTAAGAATCAATAATGAACTATTATTAATTCTTAATTTCGGCTTGTCCCTGCGCTCTGCCGGTATTGCTCCGGAGAAACGCCGGTGCGGGCCTTGAAGGCACGGTAGAAGCTGGAGTAATCGGAAAAGCCGCATTGGGCGCTGGCGTCCTTGGGCTTTACGCCCTGACGGATCAGCTCCTGGGCGATCAGGATGCGGCGGATGATGAGATACTGGTGGATGGAAATGCCGGTGTATTTTTTGAATTCCCGCAGGATGTAATATTTGCTGGAATAAAAGGCGGCCGCCAGGTCATCCAGGGAAAGGGGCTCCATGGCGTGCTGGTTGATGTATTGGATCAGCTGGCTCATGCCTCGGCTGTATTCGCTTTGGGGCAGGGCGCCGCGGCTGGTCATCATGGACAGGGCGCGGATCAGCAGGATGCTCATGCGGCTGCGGTTGATCAGCTTGGCGGCGGGCCGCCGGTCCTCCGACGCCTCGATCACCTCGTCGGTCATGGCGATCAGCTGCTTCAGGTCCTCCTCCTCCACGTGAAAATAATACTGGTCGTTCCGGGTCATCTGCTCAATGGTGCCGGGAATATCGTAATCCGCCGCGCTGATGGACTGCAAAAACTCCCGGCGGGCGAAGAAATAAAACCGCTCGTAGGGGAGGGTGGTGTCCAGGTGAACGTTGCGGTGCATGATGCCGGGCGGATAGATCAGCACGTCTCCCCGGACGGGCTGAAAATCCAGGCCTTCCACCACGATGCGGCTGTGGCCCTGGAGATAAAAGAATATTTCATAATGGGGATGATTGTGGTAAAATACTGGCTGGGCCGCCGTATCCACAAAATGATAGGCCTCAAATTCCCGTCCCGGGGGCATCTGATTGCTTCGATCCCATACTCTGCGCTGTTCCATGCGGGCTCACCTCCCCTTTATTATAATCAACTTTTGCAATAAAACAAGCAAAATAAACTATTTACTGGACTTTTTATCCATGCTATGATGCAAAAAAGATGAAACATAAAGGAGGCATGCCCATGCTACGGGTCGCAATCGTCGGTACAGGCGGGATCGCCCATGAACACATGAAATCCTATCTGACCCTGAAAGACCGCTGCCAGGTGGTGGCATTGGCGGATATCATTCCCGGCAAGGCCCGCCGCTTCATGGAGGAATTCGGCCTTTCCTGCGATACCTATGAGGATCACCTGGACATCCTGCCCCGGCAGGACATCGACCTGGTGGATGTGTGCACCCCGCCCTTTGTGCACGCGCAAATCAGCATCAACGCCCTGAAAAGCGGCAAAAATGTGGTGTGTGAAAAGCCCATGGCGGCCTCCCTGGAGGAATGCGACGCCATGCTGCGCGCCCGGGACGAGAGCGGCAAGCTGCTGTCCATCATCGCCCAGAACCGCTTCCGCAAGCCCATCCGGGATCTGAAAGCATTGCTGGACAGCGGCATCGCGGGCAAGGTGCGCCACGCCGAGATCGACAGCTTCTGGTGGAGGGATCATTGCTATTACGATCTGTGGTGGCGGGGCACCTGGGAAAAGGAGGGCGGCGGCTGCACGCTGAACCACGCCGTCCATCACATCGACATGCTGGGCTGGATGATGGGCTTGCCCCAGCGGATCACAAGCGTCCTGGCCAATACCAACCACGACAACGCCGAGGTGGAGGACCTTTCCGTCTCCGTGATGGAATATCCCGGCGCGCTGGCCACGGTGACGGCCTCGGTGGTGCATCACGGCGAGGATCAAAAGCTGGTATTCCAATGTGAAAAGGCCCGCATCGCCGCGCCCTACGACGTGTTCGCCTCCATTCCCCAGCCCAACGGCTTCCCGCTGAAGGTGGCGGATATGGCCTTTGAAAAGCAGGCGACGGACTATCTGGCCTCCCTGCCGCCCCTGCGCTATGAATATCATACCGGCCAATTGGACAACGTGCTCACCGCCATCGAAAAGGGCGATAAACCTGCCATCACCGGTGAGGATGGCCGCCGCACCATCGAGCTGATCACCGCCATTTACAAGGCCGGTTCCAGCCGTCTGCCGGTGGAATTCCCGCTGCAGCCGGACGATCCCTTCTACACCGTGGAGGGCATCCGGGCCAACGTGCCGCATTTCTATGAAAAGACCGTCTCCGTCATGGAGCAGGCGGGAGAGATGACCTTCGGCAGCGATCTGGGAGAAAAGGAGAAGAAATAATATGAACGTGGCAGACGGCATGAATTATGCGCCCCAGGGCAAGCCCCAGCCCGTGGTGAAGCCCGGCGAATTTATCTTCTCCGCGGCTCACATCGACCACGGCCACATCTACGGCATGTGCAATGGCCTGACGGAAGCGGGCGGCACCCTCAAATATGTGTACGATCCCGACCCCCAAAAGGTGGAGAATTTTATCAAAGCCTACCCTGCGGCCATCCCAGCGCAAAGCCTGGAACAGGTGTTGGAGGACAAGGAAACCCGGCTGGTGGCTTCCTCCAATGTCACCAGCCGGCGCGGCCCTCTGGGCGTAAAGGTCATGCAGGCAGGCAAGGATTACTTTTCGGACAAAGCGCCCTTCACCACCCTGGAGCAGCTGAACGCAGCCAAGGGCACCGTGGCGAAAACCGGCCAAAAGTACATGGTGTATTATTCCGAGCGGCTCCACGTGGAGGGGGCCATCCTGGCGGGCTATATGATCGACCAGGGCGAGATCGGCAAAGTGATCAGCGTCACGGGCTTTGGCCCCCACCGCCTGGGCGCGGCGGGACGGCCCCGGTGGTTCTTTGAGCGCGAAAAATACGGCGGCATTCTGTGCGATATCGGCAGCCACCAGATCGAGCAGTACCTGCACTTCGCGGGGGAGGAGGACGCCACGGTGCAGCTTGCCCGCATCGGCAATTACGCCCATCCCGAATACCCCGAGCTGGAGGACTTCGGCGATTGCTCCATCCTGGGCAAGAACGGCAGCACCAACTATTTCCGGGTGGACTGGTTCAACCCCGACGGCCTGCGCACCTGGGGCGACGGGCGCACCTTCATCCTGGGCACCGAGGGCTTCATTGAGATCCGCAAATATATCAACCTGGCCGCCGACACCGTAGACGGCAACCACGTGTTCCTGGTGAACGGCAAGGGCGAAAAATACGTCAACGCCACCGGCGTGACGGGCTACCCCTTCTTTGGCCAGCTGATCCTGGACTGCCTGAACCGCACCGAGAACGCCATGACCCAGGCCCACGCCTTCAAGGCGGCGGAGCTGTGCCTGATCGCCCAGCAAAAAGCCCTGTGGACACAAAAGCCCTGAACGGGAGGAAAGCATGTTTCGCGTTGGAATCATCGGCTGCGGCGGCATTTCCGCCGTGCATGCCCAAGTGATCAAGGAACTGGAGAATACGGAATTGGCGGCCTGCGCCGATGTGATCCCGGAACGGGCGGCGCGCTACGGCTGCGCCGCCTACACCGATTGGCGGGAGCTGCTGGACCGTGAAAAGCCGGACGCTGTGCACCTTTGCACGCCCCATTATCTGCACCCCATCATGACGGCGGAGGCGGCCCGGCGCGGCGTCGCCGTGTTCACCGAGAAGCCTCCGGCCATCGACGCCTCAGGCTGGGAGCAGGTGAAGGAGGCAGCGACACGCGTCCCCGTGGGCGTCTGCTTCCAGAACCGGTATCATCCCCACATCCAGTCCTGCCTGCGCTTTCTGCGGGAGGGGATCTATGGCGAATTGCGCGGCATCCGCGCCTTCATGACCTGGAACCGCACGGCGGAATATTATGCCGCCGCGGACTGGAAGGGCAAATGGGCCACGGAGGGCGGCGGCGCGCTGATCAACCAGGCCATCCATACCCTGGACCTGATCGTCGGCTTCCTGGGTGTGCCCGATCAGGCCGAGGCCACTCTGCGCAACCACCACCTGCGGGACGCCATCGAAGTGGAAGATACCGCCGAAATCTACCTGCGAAAAGGCAATGTTCCTGCCCTGCTCTACGCCTCCAACGCGTACAGCCAGGACGCCCCGGTGATCCTGGAGCTGCATTTTGATCAGGCCGTCATCCGCCTGGAGGGCGACCTGATGACCGTGATCCGGGATGGAAAAAAACAGGAGATCCCCTGCGTCACCGATCCGGTCCTGGGCCGCTCCTATTGGGGCGCGGGACATAAGGCCTGCATCGCGGACTTCTATCGCAGCATCGAAACGGGCACGCCTTATCAAAATGCTCCCGCCTCCTGCGACGCCACCATGCAAACGCTGCTCAAACTTTATTCGCAATGGAAAGACAAATGATCAAGCCGTTTCTTTAGCGCGGGATGACTTCCGCGCTTTTTTCAATAATACGCCCTTTCTAAAAACAAAAGGAGCTGTGCTCAAATATGCGCATGTGACAGACAAAATGATGCAGGACAGCGCAGACAAGATGCAGCACTTCATCAACTCGTTGTAATGCGGCTTGGGTACTAAGTGCCCCAAAACATGAAAAAAGCCCGAAAAATCGGACTTTTTCTTGCAAATATGATCTATTGTCCTGTTTTCAACTGACCGACTGCGGTATCGCGTATCAATTGAGCGGCTCTGGATAGCTATTTTTGTGGATCCACGATCATGACGACATGGCGGGGAGGTATTTTTTCGCAGAGTCTGACCTGATACAATTCTCCAGCCCTGATGGGATCAGCCGTGATCTTTTCCGGCACCAAAGCCAAACCCCAATCATGGATCGCCATGGGGATGATCAGTCAGAGCTGTCAGCTTCCATGGCGGGCTGGAAATCGATATGGTTCCGGGCAAAAAAATGATCACAGAACTGCCGATATTGCATTCCCTGGGCAAGTGAAATAAAGGGGTAGCTTGGCAGTTCACTCAGGGACACTTCATTCTCCGCCAGAAAAGCAAAGCTTTTTCCGCCTACGATGATATCGTTTAGCCATTGGATATAAGTAGCGTTGAGGGTATGAACGCTTGCGACCGGTGTTGTGGCAAACACAAGATCGGTCTCACCGCTGCGAAGCCGGGTAATGCTGTCGTTGGAAGAGTCTGTATGGATTTTGAAATTGATCTTTGGATATGTGCGGTGAAATTCTGACAGAAAATCAAATAAATAGCACTGCAGAGCGGCTGGCGCGTTCATTGCGGGTACCGGTTCCTCTGAATATCCCAACCAGATCAACAATGTGCTGGTGTTCTCCGGCTTGTTCCGTGGAGCGCTGGATGTGCGCTCCAGCGCCATCAACACGGAAATGATGATGGCCGCTTCCTATGGGATCGCTGCCTGCATCAGCGATAAGGAGCTTCGACCCGATTATATTCTGCCTTATGCCTATGATAAGCGTGCTCATGAATCCGTGGCACAGGCAGTTCGCAAAGCGGCGCTTGCCACCGGCGTAGCCAAAATTGTGCCTTGATTAAAATTATAAAAACAGAAATATGGCAAAATGCCCTCATCCGACCAACAGGAGGTCAAATGAGGGCATTTGCCAGTTTCTGTTTTCGAATATGCTGCTTTTAATTGGAATCGCCCCGCTCGAAAGTGTCAGTTCAAATGCTGTTCTCTTTGCAAATTTCTAATTAGATCCGCCTTTTGGATAACTACATATACCGGCGTATTGTTTATAAACGCCCGAATGATCTCGACCGTAATATCCATGATCCGCTGCCGCGCTTCCTTAGCCACCCAGGAGATATGCGGCGTGAGAATGCAGTTTTTTGCCTTCAGCAATGGATTGTCACTCCTGATGAGCTCTGTGCTGACCACATCCAGCCCCGCTGCATAAACCTTTCCACTATTCAGCGCATCAGCCAGATCCCGCTCCACGACCAATCGCCCGCGGCTGTTGTTGATCAGGATCACGCCATCCTTCATCTTGGCACTATTCTGTCGGTTGATGATATTGATTACTTGGAACCAAGAATTGACGTCGGTAAAAATGGCAAGATGCAGCTGTGATTTTGGAAAGTCAATAAATACGTCGGGAGCGAATGAATGCCCAGCCGCTGTGCAAAGCGCTGATCTTCCTCCAATGCCGCATCCGCGGAACCGTTCAGAAAATGATCCATGAAAGCCCCTTCATCAATGCCGGTTTCGCTCACGATCTCCAGGATCACGTCCCGGTGTGTAGTGGGGCGGCTTTGCAGGACGGTGGCGGCGCGGAGATTAAAGAGAAATTGCTCCGCCCTTTCCGGGGCGGCCAACCTGGCAGCATGATAAGCTAAACACAGCGGCTGGGAGAAACGATGCTCGGGATCGAACAGATGAAAGCCCTCCATGTTCATGAGCAGATGGCCGATGGATTCTTCGCTCTTGTAGATACCGGCCAAACGCCGGTTATAGCGGGGAATGCCGATTTCCGGCGGCAGCGCCCGCTCCTCCGGCGTCATAAAGTCGCTCACGTCCCGCACCAGCACGGACATGCGGTAGTCGATCACCAATCGGCTGCCGGATTTTTCTTTCAGCGCATCCAGCATGGGCTGGCTTTCGTAGGACAGGCCCATCATGGGATCGGTAAACACCGTCAATGTGATTCGCTCGTTCATCGGAAATCACCTCTGTCGATGGCCTGGCCACAGACGCCCCAGACGGCTATATCGTCGTACTTGATATAAATATGATCCGGAGCGATGCCCAGCACCTGGTAAAACGCCTCCGTAATGGCGGCAAACAGACGATCGTTGCCGATGTGCCGCTCATTGGCAAAGATGCTGACGGTGATATAGGCGATGGGCGCGTCGTTTTCGCCCCGCAGATACAGATGATAATTGCTTTCAAAGCCGCACAGCAGATAGGCTTCGTTCTTGCCGGGGGTCAGGGTAATAGCCTGCCCCAGCCGGGTCTTGAGCTCCTTCTCCTGGGCGTCGGTCATCTGCGTGCTCACCTTGGACAGAATAAACGGCATGTCATTTCCTCCAATCCCGCACCAGCTTCAGAATAGCGTCGGCCACTTCCTGCTCCTTCTGCTGGTAGGTATGGCCTGTCTTTTCAATAAAGATCAACTTGTTCTGCGCCGCCGTAGGCATATGGTCGTTGATGTTTTTCAGGAACCCTGCGGGATCGCCGTAGGTGAAGCGGTCATAGGTGCCGATGAGCAGCGCGCCGGTATGGGTGATCTTTTCGCATTGGGAAAAATCCCCGTCCTTTTCCACATGCACGTTGTTCAGCACATCCGTGAACAGCCATTGGTAAGCGGTGTCCGCGTAGCAGGGCAGCCAGCCCATGAAATAGAAGGGCAAAAACTCCTGTCCATGGCCGGTTTCCACCATTTGCCTGACGATGCGCTTTTCCCGTTCTGATGTATCGCTGGTCATGTGGCTCAGGTTGGCGGGGCTCAGCAGCAGAAAGTGCTCCACCCGTTGATCGTGATGCCGGGACAGATAATAAATCATCTTGTTGGCTCCCAGGGAATGCCCCGCCAGGATGATATGCTTGTAGCCTGCCTGCTCGGCATAATCCAGATAAGCTGCGATGTCCTCGTCGGTATCGTGAAAATCCTCCTTAAAGGAGCCGATGATCTCCGGCTGGCCCGTTTTCACGTTCACGGTGTCGATCTTGCCCAGGGCGTCGTTGGTCTGAGCGTAGATGAAATCGATGTTGCCGCTGTTCAGGGTATCGCCGAAGTTGTAATAAAACGGATTGGAATAGAAATTGCCGTGAATGCCGGTGATGGCGATGACCACGGTATCGGCGCTCTGCGCTTCAAACAGCACGCCGTTCAACATCGTGCCCCGCTTGGTGGGCACGTCCAATTTTTTCATCATGCGTATGTTCCGCCTTTCTGCGAAAGGCACCGATGTGGTTATGAAACCTGGGGCACCGTTTCGCGTTAGATAATAAGTTTGCTATACTCCTCGTGTAGGACTCAGCATACTACAGAACCCGAGGAGGTGAGTGGCGGGGCTGTATAGCGGCAAA
>CACZLE010000009.1 GCA_902781945.1 uncultured Eubacteriales bacterium
AATTTCTCCCGCAGGGGTTTCGCATGGGGGAAAGGGGGAGGTATATCCGTTCAAAAGTTTTTTATCTTTGGCATATGGGTTTGTTTCATAATAAAGCTGCGCAAAGACTTTTGGCGGGCGATGTTGCTTGACTTGTCGATGTTAGTTGCTTCCGCCAGTTGATTGGATAGGGCTTGGGTTGTACCGTGCTCCAGAAATACGCCAAAACCAGAGATATCCGGATTCGAGCAAGCACGATCCGGATTTTCTGGTTATTGGCTATAGTGCTAAAGCACCATTGACGGCTAAAGCCGTCATTTCTGGAGCGGGGGTTGCAAGTAAGTTTGGTAAACAACGTACGCGAGTCTGGGGTCGGTCTGCGCAGCAGGCCGAGGATTGCGAAGCAATCCCGAAAAAGCCGGGGGACGGCAGATGGAGCTTGCTCCAATCTGACGGCTTCCGGCTTTTTCATTGCACCAGACGGCTCTTTGTAGTCCTCATAAGCTAAACTGGCGGAAATTGCAGGATGGTGTATTCAAGCTGATTCGCCAGAAAGGGTGTCCAGAGGGGCTTGGAGCGCCCGAAAAATGATCCTGTGGATCATTTTTAGCGGAAAGCGGGCCGGTGGCCCCGGATCCAAGCGGGCCCTTTGGCGAGGTGTTTGAGGGCGAGTAGCCCTCAACGTTTCCTTTACCAATTTCTGTTTGCATGTCCGAATTTTATAAAGAAACTACGCACCGAGCGCTCCCGCGGCACATATCAACTGGCGCTTATTGCTGCTTCCTTCCGGACCTGACAAGGTTCACGCTGTGATATCGCACGGGACTCGATGCGTAGCTTAATTATTATAGCAAACTTTGCGGCAAATAGCAAGCAAAATTTATTGGGCGGCTTTCAGCACCACGCGCATGGCGTGGATCACCTGATCCACATCCAGGCAGGAGGGGCGCTTTTCCGTCACGGCGGCCACAAATTCGTCGATGACGCCGGTACTGGAGCGGATGCCTGCCTGCTGCTCCTCGTTGGTGGTGATCTTGCCCACGGCGAATTTCTCCACCTGGCCGTCGGCGTGCTCCAGGATCACGGAATAATCCGGATCGGTGTACAGCTTGAGGATGCCCTGGGTGCCGTAAAGCACGGTGCTGTTGTCCTCCTGGCCGTAGAAGGTCCAGCTGGCGTGGGCAACGCCCAGGGCCCCGCCCTGGGTGCGCAGCAGGAAGATGGCGTTGTCGTCCACCTGGATGGGGGAGCCGTCGGGCAGCTTCTTGTCCAGGGTCAGGAGCTTGGCTTCGCCTTCCACGATCAGGTCGTCCGTCAGGTAGTTGATCAGGTCGATCTTGTGGATGCCCAGGTCCGCCGCCGCGCCCAGCACCGCCGCTCCCCGATGGAAGAACCAGGGGTCCTTTACGCCCGTCCAGCTTTCCGGCCCGCCGTGGCCGAAGGTGGTGTGGAAGGTGAGCAGCTTGCCGATGGCCCCTTCCCGGATCAGCCGCCGGGCCTCCTGATGGGCGGGGGTCAGCCGCTGGTTATGGCCGATCAGCAGCCGCCTGCCCGTGCGATGGGCCGCTTCCAGCATGGCTTCGCAATCCGCCAGCGTCACCGCCATGGGCTTTTCGCACAGCACGTCGCAGCCGTGCTCCAGGGCCGCGATGGCCGAGCGGGCATGGTCAGTATTGGCGCTGCACACGCTCACCAGGTCCGGCCCCGCCGTCAGCAGCGCCTCCAGGCTGTCAAAGGCCTGGCAATGGTATTGCTTGGCCAATTCCTTTGCGCGGTCCGGATTCATATCATAGAAGCCCATGAGCTCCGTGTTGGGATTTTCGGCATATTCCGGCGCGTGGCGCACCTTGCAGATTTGCCCGCAGCCCACGATGCCGACTTTGTATTTTTTCATTGCGCTGCCTCCCTCAAATATACTTTAAGAAGCCTTTTCCTTCTTTTGCAGCAGCACCGCCGCCACCACGATGAAGCCCTTGAAGGCCTCCCGCAGGAAGGGCGGCACGCCCACCAGGTTCAGCAGGTTGTTCATCACGGCGATGATCAGCATGCCCAGCACCGTGCCCAGGATGGAGCCCTTGCCGCCGGCCATGCTGGTGCCGCCCACCACGACGGCGGCGATGGCGTCCATTTCATAGCCGCTGCCGGCGTTGGCATAGTCCATGCTGCCGATACGGGCGATCTGGATGACGGCGGTGATGGACACCAGCGCGCCGGAGAGCACATACACCAGGGCCTTTACCTTTTCCACGTTGATGCCGGACAGCCGGGCCGCCCGCTCGTTGGAGCCGATGGCGTACACATGGCGGCCAAAGGTGGTCTTGCGGGCCACCAGATCCAATGCCACGGCGATTACCAGCCAGTAGATGATGGGCAATATGATCTCGCCGCCAATCTTGGCGTTGGCGATCTGCAAGAATTCCCGGGGCACCTTGGTGCCCACGGTCTGCATGAACTGCTGGGTGACGCTGCGGCAGATTTTCATCATGCCCAGGGTGGCGATGAAGGCGGGCACCTTGCTCTTTGCGATCAAAAAGCCGTTCACCGAGCCGATCAGGCAGCCCATGACCAGCGCGGCCAGGATGCCGATCAGGAAGGCCGGGAAGCCCGTGATGCCCGCGGCGGTCAGCAGGCCCGTGGGATAGCTGTTCACCAGCACCATCAGCACCGCGCCCACGGCCACCAGGGTGGAGCCCACGGCCAGGTCGATGCCGCCGGACACGATCACGAAGGTCATGCCCAGGGCCACGATGCCCACGCCCGCGTTATTGCGCAGAATGTTGATCCAGTTTTTGCCCCAGCTGGTAAACCAGGCCCCGAAGCTGGGATAATTGAACCCCAGGGCGATGGTCTGCAAAATGATCATGAGGATCAGCACGAACCCTGTGGAATACAGGGGATTGGCCTGCCACTTTTCGGCGAAGCGCCTGAGAAAACCGTCCTGTTTGCTCTTGTTCACCATAATTGATCTCCTTCGCTGTCAGCCGCCCGTGGCCAGCCGCATCATATTGGTTTCGTTCATGGTTTCGCCGCTTACCTCGGCGCGCACGTCGCCGTGATACATCACCAGCGCCCGTCCGCACACGCGGATGATCTCCTGGGCCTCGTTGCTGAGCACCACCACGGCCACGCCCTGCCGGGCCAGGCGCAGGATGATGTCGTAGATCTCCTCCTTGGCGCCCACGTCCACGCCCTGGGTGGGGTTGTCCAGGATCAGTAGCTTGGGCTCGGCGCTGAGCCACTTGGCCAGTACCACCTTCTGTTGGTTGCCGCCGGACAGGCTGCCGATCATGTCGTCGGCGTCCTGCATCTTGATCTGCAATTCCTGCCGCTGCTTGTTGAAGGCGGCAAGCTGCTTTTTGCGGCTGATGATGCCAAATTTCGTCAGCCGGTCCAGGGTCACGATGGAGCCGTTGTCCAGGATGCTCATATCCTTGATGATGGCGTTTTCCTTGCGGTTGCGGGGCAGATAGCCGATGCCCAGCTTCAAAGCCTGGCGGGTGGATTTCATGTGCACGGGCTGGCCTGAAAGAAAGATTTGCCCTTCGTATTTGCCGCCGTCGCCAAACACCGTGCGGAACAGCTCGCTGCGCCCGTCGCCCAGCAGGCCCGTGACGCCCAGCACCTCGCCTGTGTGCACGGACAGGCTGACGTTCCGGTAATGGGGCTCCTGGGTCAGCTTTTCCAGCCGCAGCACCTCGGGGCCGATCTGGCTGTTTTGTTCCAGGGTTTCGGTGCGCACGTCGTGGCCCACCATGTCGTGGGCGATGGAGGCGATGGAGGTCTCGGCCACCAGGCCGTGTGACACGGCCACGCCGTCCCGCAGCACAACGTAGCTGTCGCAGATTTCCATCACCTCGCGCAGCTTGTGGGAAATGAAGATCACGCCTACGTTCTGCTTTTTCAGCGTGCGCAGCATATCAAAAACGCGCTCGATCTCGGGATCGGTCAGGGACGTGGTGGGTTCGTCCATGATGATGATGGAGGCTTTCATCATCAGCGCGCGGGAGATTTCGACGATTTGCTTGTAGCTGGCGTCCAGGGTGCTTACCAGGGCCGCGGGGTCGATATCGATGTCCATGCGGGCAAAAAGCTCCCGGGTGAGGCGCAGCTCCTCTTTGTGATCGATGACGTTGGCGTATTTTTTGATCTCCCGGCCAATGAACATGTTTTCATATACCGGCAGATCGTTGATCAGGTTCAGCTCCTGATGGATAAAGGCTATGCCCGCGTCCAGGGACTGGGCGGGGGAATGGAAGGCGACGGGCTTGCCGTCCAGGATGATTTGTCCCTGGTCGGCCTGCAATACGCCGCCCAGGATGTTCATCAGCGTGGATTTGCCGGCGCCGTTTTCGCCCAGCAGCGCGCAGATTTCTCCTGCCTCCAGGCTGAAATCCACCTGCCGCAGCACGTCATTGGCGCCGAAGGATTTGACGATTCCCTTCATGGAAAGGTTCATGGCTTCACATCCTCAATATGACCATATTGAAGCAAGAGCCGTGGGGATAAGCCACGGCCCTTGCAAACGCGCGGGGTGATCAATAGATGGTGTTGCTGGGATCCAGATAGTCCGCCACGTTGGAGGCGTCCACGATCTGGGAGGGGATGACGGTGACGGCTTCCACTTCTTCGCCGGCCAGCTTGGCCAGGGCCACGTCGAAGCAGTCACGGATCATCAGGGGGCTGTACAGGGAGGAAGACACGGCGATGTCCTTGTTCTCCTCGATCAGCTGGAAGTACTCCTGGCAGCCGCCGCCGCCTGTGATGGCCTTGATGTCGGTGCGGCCCGCGTCGGAGATGGCCTGCAAAACGCCGATGGAGGTTTCGTCATCCAGGCTGTACACGGCGTCGATCTGGGGATTGGCGGCCAGGATGTCGGCGAAGTCCTTCAGGCCGTCCTCACGGGTGAACTTGGTGGCGTATTCGATCACGTTCAGCTTGGGAGCGATTTCGGCGATGGTCTCGTTGAAGCCGGCCATGCGCAGTTCGCTGACGGAGCCGCTGGTGGGCACGGGCAGGGCGATGACGGTGGCTTCGGGACCGACCTTCTCCACGATGAACTTGGCGCCGGCCACGCCCATGGACTTGTTGTCGCCGGTGACTTTCAGCACGCCGTCGGCGTCGATGTCCATATCGAAGGCAACCACGACCAGGCCCTGATCGATGGCGTTCTGCACGGGCACTTCCATGCCGGTCCACTGGGGAGCGATGACCAGGACCTGAGCGCCCCACAGGATGGCTTCGTCGATCTGGGCGGTCATTTCTTCGGCGTTGCTGGAGGTGGTGAGCTTGTACTCGATCTTGCCGGCGGCTTCCAGTTCCTTGGCATAGGCCTCGGCCTGATAGGTGATGCCGCTGACCCAGCCGTGGGTCATGACGGGCACCAGCACGCCAACCTTCACGGGGCCTTCCGCCACGGCGGAAACAGCGCCCAGGCACAGCATCAGGGCCACGATGAGAGCGAGAAGCTTTTTCATAAGACATTCCTCCTCAATATTTTGTTGCGGGTCATGATCAGACCCTTTGAAATTATTATAGCAAAGCATGGTATAAAATTCAACACAAAAATGAGATGCAATGGAGGTAAAGATACGTACTTGCGGGAATAGGATCGCTCGTATATAATTGTGGAGAATGAAAAACACAAGGAGAAAGAAGCATGAAGCTGCAATTGACGCAAGACAGCACCATTCCGATCCATACGGCAGCGGAGTATCTGCCGGATGAGACCGTGCGCATCCATAAAATCGACAAGGCGCTGCCGGATGAAAACACCTATCTGAAGATCAGGGGCATCGCCTTCCATAACGGCGTGATCGAGGTGGATGTCTGCGGCAGGCTGCTGCCGGACGCACCGGATTATGCGCGGGGCTTCATCGGCATCGTGTTCCGGGCCAATGCAAGCGACAGCGAGTTTGAATCCTTTTATATCCGTCCCACCAACGGAAGGGATTGCGACGATCCCGTGCGCCGTGCCCACGGCTGCCAGTATTTCTCCTATCCGGGCTATACCTTTTCCTATTTCCGGGAGTTCGGGATCACGGAATATGAGGGACAGGTGGATTCCATTGCATTGAATCAGTGGAGTCATCTCCGGGCGGAGATCAAGGACGATACCGGCGTTTTTTATGTGGATGGCAAGAAGGTGCTGGCGGTGGAAGGTTTTAAGCATGGTCCGGACAGCCGCGGCAGCGTGGGGCTGTACGTTGATATTGGAACGAACGGGTTTTTCAAAAATTTGACCGTTGATTGCATGGATTGAAATGACAAAGGAGGATGCCGCGAAATACGGCCTCCTTTTTTTATTCATATCAGCCGTCGCTCGCGGATTTCTTTGCTTCTGTCAGTCCCTTTTTCTTGTGTTTCTTCCCTATTTATGCTATACTGAAAACTGGATTTTTGTATATCAAGGAGAAGCCTATGAATTTTCCTGCCATTATAGCGCAAAAGAAGCTGGGCGGCGCGCTCAGCGACGAGCAGATCGCCGCCTTTGTCAAGGGCGCAGCCGACGGCAGCGTGCCCGATTATCAATTGGCCGCATTGCTGATGGCCATCCGGTTAAACGACATGGACGCCCGGGAGACCACCACCCTGACGCTGGAGATGGCCCGGTCCGGCGACATGCTGCATCCCGACGTGGGCGGCGTGCCCGTGGATAAGCACTCCACCGGCGGCGTGGGGGATACCACCACCCTGGTGCTGGTGCCCCTGTGCGCGGCCTGCGGGGCAAGGATCGCCAAGATGAGCGGCCGGGGCCTGGGCCATACCGGCGGCACCGTGGACAAGATGGAATCCATCGGCATGAAGACCGACCTTGCGGAAGAGGATTTCCTTCGCCAGATCCGGGAGATCGGCTGCGCCGTCACCGGCCAGAGCGCCGAGCTGGCCCCGGCGGACAAGACCCTGTACGCCCTGCGGGATACCACCTCCACCGTGGACAGCCTGCCCCTCATCGCCTCCAGCATCATGAGCAAAAAGCTGGCCTCCGGCGCGGAGGGCATCGTGCTGGACGTCAAGGTGGGCAGCGGCGCCATCATGCCCACTTATGAGGGCAGCCTGGAGCTGGCGAAGGCCATGGTGGAGATCGGCACCCGGGCGGGCCGCCACGTCTCCGCCCTGCTGACGGGCATGGATGAGCCCCTGGGCTCCCACGTGGGCAACCGGCTGGAGGTCAAGGAAGCCATCGATATCCTGCGGGGCGACAGCGCGGGTCCCCTGCTCACCGTGTCCCTGCGCCTGGGCGCGCAGCTGCTCATCGCCTCCGGCATCGCCCATACGCCCGCCGAGGGTGAAAAGCTGCTGCGGGCGGCCCTGGATGATGGCCGCGGCCTTGCCAAGCTCCGCCAGATGATCGCGGCCCAGGGCGGCGACGCCAGCGTGTGCGATCATCCCGAAGTCCTGGCGCAGGCCCCCATCGTCACGCCGATTTTCGCGGGCCGGGCGGGCTATGTGGCCCATATGGATACCGCCAGATTGGGCTATGCCTCCCAGGAGCTGGGCGCGGGCCGCAAGCAAAAGACCGACGCCATCGATCCCCGGGTGGGCTTCATCATGCATTGCCGGGTGGGAGATCATCTGACGGAAAACCAGCCCCTGTGCACGGTGTACGCGGCCAATGAGGAAACCCTCAGCCGCGCCGCCGCCATGATCCGGGAGGCCATCACCCTGGCCGATACCCCCGTGGAAAAGGAAAAGCTGCTGTACGCGCTGGTCACGTCCGAGGGCGTGGAAGCGCTGTGAAAGGAGTGAGCTCCATGAAAAAGATCGTTTCGCTTTTGATTGTCTGTGTTTTGGCCCTGGGCTGCCTGCCTGCCTTCGGGGAGGACGCGTATCTGACCGCCGAGGAGATCCAGGATTATTGCGATTCCCTGCTGCAGACGGCCCTGACCCTGCCGCCGGTTTCCCCCGAGGAAACGGAGGACGGGGGCTGGTGTTTCGATTTCGGGTCCTTCGCCCTCTATTCCGAGGATCAGACCCTGACCGCCGACAGCGCCGTCATCCTGGCGGAGCTGCTGCCCGGGGAGGATAACCTGCGGGATATGCGCGGCATCGGCCCGGGCAGCACGGCCCGGGAGGCGCTGGCCGCCTATCCCTTGGACAATGAGGACCTGGCGGGCACTTATGAAGAAGCGGTGCTGTACATCAACGGCATTGCGCCCGACACCGTGCGGGTGGGCTCCATCGTGCGCAACGGTTCCCATATCCTGCTCATCGACCATACCGTTTATACGCCCTCCGACGCGCAGATGCAGGCCGCCAGCGCACTGTATACCCTGGAAAACAATCAGGTCGTCGCCGTGCAGCTGATCCCGTCCATGGAGACGGACAGCCTGGAGGACGTACAGGGAGAGATTTTCCGGATGAGCGAACTCCAGGAGCAGCGGGAATACAGCGTGTACCGGGCGGAGACGCCCACGCCCCTGGCCCGTGAGGACCTGACCTTCGGCCCCATCGATTTCCTCAGCGCCGTGGACGCCGATCTGATCGCCGTCCTGGGCGCGCCGGACAGCGATATCTGGGAAGAAGAGGAAAACGGCTATCTGCATACCCTGCAATGGGAGGGCGTGCAGGCCATCCTGCGCTGCGACGCCCAGAAGCAGAACGCCGCCCTGCAATATCTGCAAATCTATTCCGAGCGCCTGGAGGGCCCCCGGGGCATCCATATGGAGGACAGCATGGAGACCGTGCTGGCTCTGTTCCCCCAGGAGGGCGAGGGCGACGTGCTCTACGGCGACGGCGACAACGCTCCCACGGGCGTCATCAGCTACGGTCCCGAGGCCGTCAGCGTCCTTTATGCCGCCGAGGCGGAGGACGATCAGGTGGCCCTGAAATTGGACTTTGTGGACGATGCCCTGTGGGTGATCACCTGCATGTACCTGTAACTCTAAATAATTACATCCCTTATGGGAGGATTTGACCCATGAAAATAGACCTGACTTGTCCTGTGGAGCTGTGGCACTACGCCCTGCCCACGGCGGATTATCCGGTGTGCCGCCTGCAGCTGTTCAACCTGACGGAGCAAACGGTATCCAGCGTGCAGGCTGTGTTCTCCTGCTTTGACGGGGAAGGGCTGCTATTGTCCCGGCAGGTGGAGCGCGTCTCCCGGCTGGACGGCCAGCCCCGCAGCGCCTTTGAGATGCAGGTGGATATCGACAGCGGCGCCCAGGCGGCGGGCATGGATTTTTCCGTGGAGAAGGTGTGGTTTTCCGATGGCACCGTCTGGCGGCATTCCTCGGACAGCGTGGCGGAGTATACCCCCAACCGCCTGCCCGCGGGCCAAAGGCTGACGGTGCTGCGCAGCCTGGCCGGGGCGGACGCCCTGGGCTTCCCCAGCGATCAGGGCGCGGTGTGGATGTGCGTCTGCGGACGCCCCAATGCCGCGGGGGAGGACACCTGCCGCCGCTGCGGACGGCTCAAGCGGGATGTGTTCACCAGCTTCAATCAGGCCACGGTGGAAACCGTGATCTTTGAGCAGGAAAACGCCCTGGAGGAGCGCGCCCGGCAGGAGCGGGCCCTGGCCAAGCGACTGGCGGAGGAAGCGGAGGCCGCGAAGCGCAAAAAGAAGCGCCGCCGCCGCCGGATCCTGGGCGCTGTGTTTGGCATTTTGGCCGCCCTGGTCATCGGCGTGGGCACCTATTTCTACGCCATTCCCTCCTATCGCTTCTACGCGGCCAACCGCCAATTGGACAACGGCGTCTATGCCGCCGCCCGCCAGGAGTTTGAGGCCCTGGCAGCCCAGCAGGGCAAATACAGCTATCCCATCCGGATCGAGGCCATCGGCCTGGATATCGATCCGCTGGATCTGCCCCTCTATTATGAAAGCGAGGATCTGGCCAAGGAGTGCACCTACCGCCAGGCCGCCGAAACCCTGGAAACCGGCACCATCCCCGCCCTGCGCACGGCCCAGGATATCTTTGACAGCCTGGCAGGGTACAGCGACAGCGCCGTCATGGCCCAGGAGGCCCGCTACCGCCGGGCGGAGCTGATGCTTTCCGCCCGCCAGTATGAGAACGCCATCGCCCTTTACGACCAGATCCCTTCCTATAAAGACGCCGCTTCCCTGCGCCGCCAGGCCCTCTATCAATGGGCGGCCCAGCTGATGGACGGCGGCGACTATGCCCAGGCCCGGGAAAAATTCCTGCAGCTGGGTTCCTATGAGGATGCCGCCCGCCGGGCGCAGCTGTGCCTGTATCAGCCCGCTCTGGCCGCTTTGACCGCCGGGGGCTACCGCACGGCCATCGATCTGTTCACCCAATTGGACAGCGGCTTTGAGAGCACCGCCGTTCGTCTCCAGGAGGCTTATTACGGCCTGGCCAACGCTTATTTCGCGGAGAAGAATTACGACGCCGCGGCAGAAAACTATCTGCTGGCCGGGGATTATCGGGACGCGTACAGCCAGGCCACGGCCTGCCTCTATGCCCCCGCCTGCGATCTCTTTGACGCCGGGGAATACGCCCAGGCCAAGGAGATGTTCGACAAGATTCCCGCGTTCCGGGATTCCCTGCAAAAGTCCTGGCAGTGCAGCGAGGCCCTGGGCCGTCAGGCCCTGGAGGCGGGGGATTACGAGCTGGCCCGCGCCTATCTGGCGGAGGCGCAGGAGTATGAGCCTGCCCAGGAGCTGATGCGGCAAACCTATTATATCCCCGCCGTGGCCCTGCAGGAGGCGGGCAGCAACGATCGCGCTCTGGCTCTCTTTGAGAACATCGCAGGCTATGAGGATACCGACGAGCGCGTGCGGGCCATCCGCTACGCCGCGGCGGTCAGGATGGCCGAAAGCGGTGATTTGGCGGGAGCCATCGCGGCCTTTGAAGCCCTGACGGATTATGAGGACAGCGCCATGCGGCTGGCCTCGGCCCGCTATGATTACGCCCTGCAATTGATGAAGGGCGGCCAGTATGAGCAGGCCGTGGCCCTGCTGGAGGCCCTGGACGGCTATGAGACCAGCGCCGAGGATCTCCAGCGCGCCCAATATGAATGGGGCGTCCAGCTGATGGAGGCCGGCTCCATCCAGCAGGCGGCGGCGCTGTTCAAGGAGGCCGGGGAATATCTGGACGCCCACGACAAATATCAGGCGTGCATGTACGCCCTGGCGGCCATGGCCATCGAGGCCGATCAGTACGAGGAGGCCGCGGCCTACCTGACCGATATCCCCGATTACGCAGATTCCGCCGCCCTGCGCAGCCAGAGCATTTACCATTCCGCCGAGGTCTATCAGGAGGCGGGCCAGCTGTCCGAGGCCGCTGAGCTCTTCGCCTCCATCGCGGATTATCAGGATGCTGCGGAGCGGGCCAACGCCTGCTATGACGCCTATTACGCCGGGGCCTACAACACCGCCCGGGACGCCATGGCCGCCGGGGATTACGCCACCGCCATCCAGGCGCTGGAGAGCGTTTCCCGCCAGAACGCCAGCGAGACCTATGCCGATATGGAGCGCATGTATCAGGAGGCCAATTACCTCTACGCCAATCAGCTCTACGACGACAAAAAGCCCTACGAGGCCCTGCCATATTACCGCAATATCCCCGATTATAAGGACGTGCCCCGCAAGCTGGACCGGGTGTGCTACCGCATGCTGGGCAGCTGGATCAGCGTCACCGGCATCCATATGGAGTTCCGGGAGGACGGCACCTGTACTCTTGATGGCCGCAGCTATTATTTCTACGCCACCCAGTTCGCTTTCTTCACCGGGGACAAGCCCGACCAGCTGCGCACCGAGTGGACCATCCACAGCTGCACAGAGGAGGTGCTTTCCATCCAGAACAACAGGACCAACGTGCAGTATAAACTGACCCGGGTGACGGAATGAGCAGCCTCAAAGAACGGTATATCGCCTATACGGAACACGAGCGCGCCGGGCGCCTTCCAGCATTGGATGGCGCGCGGGCGCTTTTTGTGCTGGTGGTGGCGTCCTTCCATATCTGGCAGCAGAGCTGGCTGACGCCCTATCTGACCATTGGCTCCTGGTCCCAATCCCTGGACCCGCTGCTGCGCTCGGGCTATATGTGGGTGGACGCCATGCTCCTGCTCAGCGGCTTTCTGCTGTATCTGCCCTATGCCGAGGCCCAGGAAAACGGCAAGCCTTCGCCCGCCATCGGCAAATTCTACCTGCGGCGCGTCCTGCGCATCGTGCCTTCCTATTATCTGTGCGTATTGATCATGCTCCTGTTTGTGGCCCTGCCCAAAGGCAGCTACAATAACCCGGATGGCACCTTCAACGCCTGGTATATGGGCCGCGACCTGCTGGCCCACGCCACCTTCACCCATACCCTGTTCCCCTTCAGCTATACCGGCTCGCCCCTCAACGGCTCCCTGTGGACCCTGGGGGTGGAGATGCAGTTTTACCTGATCTTCCCTTTCCTGGGCCGCGCCTTCCGCCGCTGGCCGGTGCAGACCTATCTGGCCCTGCTGGCGGTGGCCTTCGGCTACCGGGAGTGGGTCAAGACCATGCCGGATAGCACCCTGCTTTTCAATCAGCTGCCCGCGCAGCTGGACGCTTATGCCAACGGCCTGCTGGCCGCCGGGATTTACAGCGCCCTCAAGCGCCGCATGAAGCAGGACCGCTGGACGGCGCTGCTGTTCACGGCCCTGTGGCTCATGGCCTGCTGGGGCATCTGGCAATTGGTGCGGGGCCAGGCCTCCTCCAACGGCTATGAAAACATCCGCCTGGGGCAGATGGAGCGGCGCTTCCTCATGTCCGCCTTCTGCGCTCTGTTCATGCTGGGGCTGCTGTTTGGCTGCCGCTTTTTGCGGCTGATCTTCGGCAACCGCGTCACGGCCTTCCTGTCCGCCGTTTCCTTCCACTTTTATATGTATCACCAGGTTTTTGCCGTGCAGCTCAAGGAATGGAAGATCCCGGCCTCCGTGACGGAAAACCCCTGGATGGTGGGGGAATATTCCTGGCAGGTGACGTACACCGCCCTGTGTTTTGGCGGCGCGCTGGCCATCGCCACCCTGCTGACCTATGCCTTCGAGCGGCCCATCGCCCGTCTGGGCAACCGGAAAAGCGCTGGAAAAGCTGCCAAAAAGCACAATTAGACAAGGCCCTTCCCGTATGGTATACTCCGAATAGTTACAAAAGTGTTACAACTTTGCTGTTCGGAGGAGCGAAATGCGGTTCGGTACTTCTTTTGTCCCCAAGCGGCAGGCCCGGCTGTTGGCGCTGTGCCTGCTGTTCAGTATTGTCATTTTTACGGCGTCCGCCGCGCAGGTGCAGCATAACGAGGGAGCCGTGAACGGCACCGTGCGGGTCTATCTGTCCTCTCTGGGCCAGCCCAGCCGGCTGGATCTGACCATCTGCGGCGATTATTCCCTGGATGGGACCGCCGCCACCGCCCTGCGGGACGGCAGCACCGCCACGGTGCAGTTCAGCGCCTCCTCCGGCGCGCTTTCTCTCACCCGGAACGGCGTTACCACGTCCATGGGCGGCAGCTTCCGCCTGCGCCGCCATGCCGGGGCGGGGGACAGCGGCGTCAAGATCAAGCAGGCCCGGGTGCCCTCCAACCGCTATCCCGGGGATATCGAATTCAAAACCGTGCGCAGCGGCAGCGGCTACCGCCTCTACGTCATCGCACACGTGTTCATCGAGGATTATCTTTACGGCGTCCTGCCCTACGAAATGGGCAATTCCTCCGCCCTGGAGGCCCTCAAGGCCCAGTGCGTGTCCGCCCGCACCTATACCCTGCGGGCCATGCGCTCCTCCGGCAGCCGGGGCTACGACCTGGTGGATACCACCAACGATCAGGTGTATAACGGCACGCCCAGCGGCAACGCCCGCTGCCGTCAGGCGGTGGACGAGACCCGGGGCATCGTGGCCATGAACGGCGGGGACTATACCGCCACCTATTACACGGCCTCCAACGGCGGCCAGATCGAATCCGTGCGCAACATCTGGGGCTCCGCGGCCTATGATTATATCCGGGTCAAGGATGATCCCTTCGATTATCAGAATCCCTACGCCCCGGTGCGCTCCTTCAAGGTGGCGGCTTCGGGCAAGCAGCCCAGCAATGCCCTTAACAATCTGCTGGTCAAAAAAGCCCGGGCGGTCTTTGGCGGCTCGGATGTCAGCATTGCCGCCGTTACCGCCGTCACGCCCCACACGCCCCGCTACGCCGCCCCCAGCCGCCTGTATACCAAGCTGAATTTCGACGTGACGGCCCTCTGCGACGGTGTCACCCGCCGGGGCACGCTGACCTTTGATATTTTCAGCGAGCTGGAAGGCCCGCTGTCCATGAGCATCAACAGTGACCGCAACGAGCTGTGGTCGGTGGTCAAAACCGATACGGGCTTTACGGTGCAGGCCCGGCGCTTCGGCCACGGCACCGGCATGAGCCAGCGCGGAGCCATGCGCATGGGGGATCTGGGCTATACCTACGACCAGATCCTGGATTTCTATTTTGAGGGCTGTCAGCGGGTGCAGTACGCCTTTGTGCGTTCCATCTGGAGCGCCCTGGGCAGCGGCGTCAGCCGGGAGGAGCTCAGCGTGGACGCGCCCGCACCTGTGGACGGCGTTTCTGCCGCCGTGGGCATCGTGAACCTCATCCGTCCCACCGGCGAAATGGCCCTGCGCAGCGCCGCGTCCCCCGCCGCGCCCATCCTGGCGGGCATTCCCCACGGAGCCGCCGTCACCGTGCACGCCCAGGCCAACGATTGGTACCTGATCACATATGGTTCGCTCACCGGCTATGTCCAGAGCGCGGGGCTGAAGATCAGCGGCACGCCGGACGGCGCTTTGCCCGCCGTATCCCAGGTGGCGGCCTATGGAACCGTTTCAGGCACGGGATCTTTGAACCTGCGCCAGCAGCCCACCCAAACGGCGGCGTCCCTGGTGCAGATTCCGGGCGGCACAGTTTTGCCCCTGCTTCGGATCGAGGGCGATTGGGCCTTTACCCAATATGGCTGCCAGACCGGCTATGTGAGCCTGTCCTTTATCACCCGTTCCGATGTGTATGCTGGTCCGGCCCAGGACGCCAACGCCACCGGCGCCCGGGTGCTGGCGGAAAGTCCCCTGTACCTGTCCTCTGGTCTGAGCGGCTATCCATATGAAACCGTGCCCGCGGGCGCGGTGGTGCGGGTGCTCTATGACGACGGCGCCTGGAGCCAGGTGGAATACCAAAACATCATCGGCTATCTGCTGTCCGCCAATCTCCAGCCCAACGGCCTGGTGATGCAGGCGGTGGCGGACGCGCCCCGATCCGGCGAGCAATACGCCCTGGTATCCCTGTCGGCCTCCACCCTGAACATGCGCAAGGATGCCTCCATGGAAAGCCCCGTTCTGCTGGAGATTCCCCGGGGCGAGACGGTGATCGTCACGGAGACGGGCGACGATTGGTGCCACGTGCGCTATCACGGCGTTACGGGCTATTGCGTCACCCATTATCTCAGCCTGGGGATCAACGGCGGCGACGCTGCCCGGCAGACCGCCGTGGTGGGCACGGAAAGCGGCCCCCTGAACCTGCGGGCCTCGGCCTCGGTGAACGCCGCTGTGCTGACCACCATCCCCAGAGGCCAGACCGTGTCCGTGTTCAAAGAGGAAAACGGCTGGTGCCTGGTGTCCTACAACGGCAAGACGGGCTACGTCATGGCCCAATTCCTGCGCCAGCAGCCTGTGCCTGCGGCGACGCCCGTTCCCACGGCCACGCCCATTCCCCAGCCAGTGCTCCCGGCCTTCGCCACGGTGACCACGCCGGAGGGGTCGCTCAATCTCCGCCGGAGCGCGGATCAGAACGGCGATATCCTCACCCGCATTCCCCAAAGCGAAACCGTGCCTGTGCTGGCCCTGTCCGGCGCGTGGACGCAGGTAAGCTATAACGGCAAAACGGGCTACGTCATGTCGGTCTTTTTGACCTATGGCTTCACTGAGCAGCCCAGCGACGCGCCCGAGCCGGAGACGGCGCTCTACGCCAAAGTGACCACCGAGGAAGGCTCCCTGAACCTGCGCAAGCGCGCCTCCTCCGGGGCCTCTATCCTGGCCCGCATTCCCCAGGGGGAGATGATCGAGGTCACGGCTTCCGGTGAGCGCTGGAGTCAGGTGGTCTATAATGGCAAAACGGGCTATGTGCGCACGGCCTTCCTGAGCTTCGTGGAGGTGCCTCAAACCCGGCCCCAATGCGTTCAGACTGCCATCGTTACCACGGAAAAGGGCTCTCTGAACCTGCGCGCCGCCGCCAAATCCGGTTCCAAAGTGCTGCGCACCATCCCGCAGGGAGCTGCGATAACGGTGCTGGAGCAAAGCGGCAAATGGGCCCGCGTTTCCTTTGGGAGCGATACAGGCTATGTGAAGCTAGAATTCCTCACCCTGCAGGAGCAGCCTTTCGTGCCCGGCCCGCGCCGCCTTTCCTCCGACGCCCGGCTGTACGCCGCGCCCGATACCACTGCCACCGTGTCCGCATCCCTGCGGGCGGGGGAATACGTGCTGGCCCTCGCCCGCAGCGGCGATTGGTGCCAGGCGGAATATGACGGCATCCGGGGCTTTGTGCCCTGGGGATGCCTGGAGTGAAATATGGAAATCAAAGAGAACGAACGCATTGACGATCTGCAGCGGGGCGGCTTGCGCATCATCCAGCGCGCGGACGCTTTCCGTTTCGGCACGGACGCCGTGCTGCTGAGCCATTTTGCCAGCGCCCGCAGGCATGACCGGGTGTGCGACCTGGGCACGGGCACCGGTATCATTCCGCTGCTGCTCTATGGCCGGGAGAATACCGTCACGGCGGATGCCGTGGAGCTCCAGCCGGACATGGCGGAAATGGCCGCCCGTTCCATGGCGCTCAACGGCCTGGAAAACGTGATCCGCGTCCATGGGGGAGACCTGCGGCAGATCCGCGAGCTTTTGCCCCATGACGCCTATGATCTGGTCACCTGCAATCCGCCCTACGGCAAGGCAGGCGGAACGCTGCTGAATCCGGACGCCGCCAAGCGCCTGGCCCGGCATGAGGAGACCTGCGACATTGCCGACGTGGCCCAGGCGGCCAAATGGCTGCTGCGCAGCGGCGGACGGCTGTGCGTGGTGTTTCCGGCGGCCCGCCTGCTGGAGCTGACGGACGCCCTGCGTGCCTGCCGCCTGGAGCCCAAGCGCCTGCGTCTGGTGCATTCCCGCCAGGATAAGCAGGCCCACCTGGTGCTCCTGGAGGCCATGCTGGACGCCCGCCCGGCCCTCATCGTGGAGCCGCCGCTGGTCATCTACCAGGCGGACGGCGGCTATACGGAGGAAATGAACCGCATTTATGGCATTGAAAAAGGCCCTTCCCTGTGAAGAGCCTTTTTTCTTATTTTACAAACAGATCCTCTCTTATCCGATACAGCGTGCAGCCCCGGTTCTTCATGCAGATGGCGTCCACAAACCATTCCGCCGTGCGCACAGCGTCATACTGCATGTAGCCCCAATGATAGCCGTCCACCTTGTCGTTTTTCATGTTGCTGTCCGTCCAGCGCACCTCGTCGGTGGCGGCGTTGTAATCGGCGATGAACAGCAGGCTGTGGGGGCCGTTGCCGTAATAGTAATTGCCCGCCATCTGGAAAAAGTCCCCGCTTTTCACGCTCTCCAGCACCTGGCGGCAGGCGGCGCGGTTTTCCTCCTTGGAAAGCGCGCTGTCATAGCGGAAGCTGGCTGCGATCTCAAAGGGGCTGCCGTCCTCTGCCGTTTCGTGCCGCCATTCCACGCCGTAATCATAGGGCGCGCAGTTGACCTTGCTGTTGTTCTTGGGCATGTGCAGGGGCAGGTCGGGATATTCCGCCATGGCGTAGGCGTCCTTGAAGGTATCAAACATGCGCATCACGAAGTTTTTGCACACGCCCCGGTCCCAGTCCTCCTGAGCGGGCGCGTGGTAATAATATGGATCGCGGTAATTCTTGTAGGCCAGGGCGAACATGTCGTTGAACAGCTTTTGCCGGGGGGAGAGCACCGTCAAGGTCTGGGTGGCCTGGGTCTCATAGCCGTTGGCGTCCCTGTCGCCGTAGCCTATTACGGTGATCAGGGCAGACCCGGTGTATTGGGGCGTGTCGAAGGTATAATCGATGCTGCCGCCTTCCTGGGCCGCCGCCACGGTCTGCCCCTGGTATTCCAGGGTGATCGCCAGGCGGCGCACGTTTTTTCCGCTGGCCTGCACCCGCAGCTTGCCCCCGGCGTCATAGGTGCTGCCCGGGGCGGGGGACAGGATCACCACGTTGGGGATCGCCGTCAGGCTGAGGAAGGAGGTCTCTTCTTCCGCGCCCGCCATGCAGACCGTCATGATCAAAAACAGCATCGCCGCCAGGAATCGCTTCAACGTCATGCCCTCTCTTTCGTGATCAAATACGCTTCTACGCTGCAAATGATTTGTCTTGCTTTATCAAGCTGAAGGACCGCATCCTCCTTGGCGACCAGATAAAAGTCGTCATAATCGGCTTTTTCCCTCATGCGATAGCAGGAATCGACCATCTTGGAAATGTCTTTATCAAATATGCCTGTTTTGACATAGTGCTGATTGAAGAACGCGATGATCCCGCTGTGCTTTCCAGAATCAAAGTGATCCAACGCCGTCACGGCGCGCAGCGCATGAAAAACTGCGTAATAAGAGCGATTGACGGAAGCCCTGTATTTGCCGTTTTCCAGGTTTTCTCGGGCAGTATCCAGGTCTTCCTTCGCCTTTGCCATGCGGTATCTGGAAAGATCGGTTACGCTGCCTTCCATAATATGATCCCTTCCCTGTCCACGTTCTGATAGAAGGGCGTCACACTGCGCCACTTCAAATAGGTATTCTGGTCGATATCCACCACGGAAAAAACCTTGTCGTATTTCAAATTGAGGTCGACCACCAGATCGGAAAGCCGATCCTCCTGTTCGGATGTCAGCTTTTCGCTGAGAAACAGGGCGATATCAATATCCGATTCCGGTGTGGCGGTGCCGCGGGCGGTAGATCCGTACAATACGATCTGCACGGTCTGTACGGGCAGGATGGACAAAAGCCCCTGCACCAGTTCGTCAAACATCTTATCCTGCATCCGCAGCACCTCCTTTTTTGATTATTATAAGCCAGACAACCTTAAAAAACAAGCGCTTATCCGGAGACAATCAAAAAAGCCCCGGAAGTACCGGGACTTTTTTGGAAGGTAATCCTAAGATTACTTGATCTCGCACTTGGCGCCAACGGCGGCGAACTGCTCGGCGATCTTGGTGGCTTCTTCCTTGGAAACGGCTTCCTTGATGGTCTTGGGAGCGGATTCCACGAATTCCTTGGCTTCCTTCAGGCCCAGGCCGGACACGACTTCGCGGACGACCTTGATGACCTTGATCTTCTCGGCGCCAGCATCCACCAGCACGACGTTGAACTCAGTCTGCTCTTCAGCGGGAGCGGCGGCAGCGGCGGGAGCGCCAGCGGCGGCCACGGGGGCAGCGGCGGAAACACCAAATTCTTCTTCCAGAGCCTTGACCAGGTCCATCAGCTCGATCACGGACAGGCCTTTGACGGCATCAATAAATTCTTGGTTAGTCATTTGATTTGACCTCCATTCAGTCTTTCTTTCTTATTTTTGATAGGAATGTTTAAGCTGCGATCATTCCTCGCCAGCCTGCTTCTTGCGCAGGGCTTCCAGGAAATAGACCAGCTTGGCCACGGGGGCCTGCAGGGAACCGACCACACGGGCCAGCAGCACCTCGCGGGGAGGCAGCTCGCTCAGGGCCTTGACCTGCTCCACAGACAGCACTTCGCCATCCATGAGGCCGGCCTTGACGGTCAGGCGACCATCGTTCTTGGTCTTGTTGATGAAATCGTAGACGATCTTGGCGGGGGCCACGGCGTCGGTCATACCGAACGCATAGGCGCTGGGGCCTTCCAGGGTATGATCCAGACCGGTGATACCCATATCGTCCAGGGCGCGGCGCACCAGGGTGTTCTTCAGCACGCAGTATTCCACGCCGTTGGCACGGAACTGATTGCGCAGCTCGGTCACTTCCTCCACGGTGATGCCGGTGTAGCTCACCACCACCATGCTCTTGCACGCCTTCAGCTTTTCGCTGATCTCGCTCACTACGACTTTCTTCGCTTCCAGGTTCTTGCTCATTTGTCAATCGCACCTACTCTCCGGCTATATATAAAAGAAACCCTTGTGCATAGGCACAAGGGCATGATTACAAATGATGCACTTGCGCCTCGGCTGGCGGCTTTTGGCCTTTGATCGCTTGCGCGAACCTGCTGTCTGTGGCACAGGCTCTTTTGAGCCTCAAAAATATTAGCACATCACGCCTGTTTTGTCAACTGTTTTTTGCAAATTAATCCATGGACGCGCCGCCGTCGATGTTCAGGGCCTGGCCGGTGATGTGATCCGCGTATTCGGAGCACAGGAACAGCACGGCGTAGGCGATGTCCTCGGGCTTCTGATCGCCGCGCTCCAGGGGGATAAAGTGCTTGAGGTTATCATGCCAGGAGGTCTCGCGGTCCGCGCCCGCGGCCACGTTGGCGTCCAGGATCTTTTCCCACATGGGGGTGCGGATGATGCCGGGGCAGATGGAGTTGACATTGATGTTGTAATCCGCACCCGCGTAGGCCGCGGCCTGGGTCAGATAGATGATGGCGGCCTTGGTCATGCCGTAGTAGGCGAAGCCTTCCTTCATGGCATGGCGTCCGGCAAAGGAAGCGGTGGACACGATCTTGCCGTGGTTGTACTTCTGCATGCGCTTCACGCCCGCCTGCAGGCCGTTGCTGGCGCCCATCAGGTTCACGTTGATCAGCTTGCTGATCTCGTCCTGGGTGGTCTCCAGGAAGGAGCCCAAGGTGACGATACCGGCGTTGTTCACCACGATATCCAGGCGTCCGGTTTCCTTTTCGGCCTGCTCCATCACGGCGTCCACCTGGTCAAATTTGCTCACGTCGCAGCTGACGGCCACGCCCTCCAGGCCCTTCTTTTTCAGCTCGTCCACCACATGCTCGCAGTTTTCCTTGATCAGGTCGGCCACATAGACCTTTGCGCCCGCCTTGGCCAGCTCGTTCACAATCGCTTCGCCGATGCCGCGTCCCGCGCCGTATACCACCGCAGTCTGTTCCGCCAGATTGACCTTCATAATGATCCTCCTTACAATCATGTTCCGAAGAACAGCTTTTATTTGTGTTGATTATCATGCAAAATAATGATAAAATCTATTCTGAAAAAGGAAAAATCCATTGTGATATCCTGCTCTGTTTTGGGGCGTTTTTTGCCTGATATCTTCTTCTTTTATAAAATCCTGTCTTTTTGTTTTCAAAATCCTGTGAAAAAGGGTGGGAGGAACCATGCTGCGTCATCCGGAATCCATCGCCATAAGCAATATCGTGGTGGTCAACGCCGAGCGGAAAAGCGACTGGGCATTTCCGCTCCATGCCCACGATCAGGATCTGGAAATTTCCCTGGTGCAGTCCGGCGGGGGCACCTTTTACTGTCAGGGCGTTTCCTATCCCATGAACGCGGGGGACCTGATCATCAAAAACGCCGGGGTGATCCATGGCGAGCACACCAGCCTGGAGCACCCGATGCACCAGGTCTGCATTTCTTTTACCGGCGTAGCGGAGATCCCCGGACAGCCGGGTCATCTGCTGCCCCGGTTCCTGTCCCCGGTAATCCCCGGCGGCGAGGATTTTCCCCTGCTTTCCGCCATCTTTGACTATTTGGCCTCCCATTGGCAGCAAAGTGACGCGCTTTGCCGTCAGCTGCTGTTGCTTGCCCTGGAAATCGTCAAGAAAAAGGTGGACGACCTGGAGAAGAGCCAGACAAAAGCCATTCCCGATGCCAAAACCGCTCAGGCGGTTTCGGAGGCGGCGGAATGGATCGACGGCAACTATATGCAGAAAATCACCCTGGACGGATTGGCGGAGCGGTTCTTTATCAGCCCCTATTATCTGGAAAAGCGTTTCAAGGAATACACCGGATACAGCATCAACCAGTACGTCATTGACCGCCGCATGGGCGAGGCCCAGCGCATGCTGATCTTTGAGGAGAAGCCCATCAAGGAGATCGCCTTGTCCGTGGGCTACGACAACCTGCAATATTTCTACGCCACCTTCAAAAAATACGCCGGGAAAACGCCCGCGGATTTCCGGGCGGAATACCGGTAAGTATATGGTTTTCTGTTCTGTATCGGGCAGATAAACAGAAATTTGACGAGGTGCCCTCATCCGACCTCGCTACGCTTGGCCACCTTCCCCCGTTGCGACGGGGGAAGGCTTTTGGCCGGGCTTTTTATAACAACTGGGCTGAAATCAAGCAGAATAGCGCATTAAAAAAGCCTTCCCCTGCCGCAGCGGGGGAAGGTGGCCGACCAACGGGAGGTCGGATGAGGGCGTTTTGCCAATTTCTGTTTGTCTGCTCCTTATAATCCACGCAATAAAAACAGCCGACGGAATCGCTTCCGTCGGCTGAGTTTGTGATAACCAAGGGTAATGAATTAATACATGCCGCCCATGCCGGGGTTGGCCGCGGGCGCGGCGGGTTCAGGCTGGGGGATATCGGTCACCAGGGACTCGGTGGTCAGCACCATGGCGGCAACGCTGCTGGCGTTCTGCAGGGCGCTGCGGGTCACCTTGGTAGGATCGATGATGCCGCGCTCGAACATATCCACATATTCACCCTTCAGGGCGTCATAGCCATAGTCGGGGCGGTTGCGGCGGCGGATGTTCTCAATGATCACGCTGCCGTCGATGCCGGCGTTCTTGGCGATCTGACGGACGGGTTCTTCCATGGCGTTCAGCACGATCTGCACGCCGGTGCGCTCATCGCCGGTATAGCTGGTGACGATCTTCTGCACGCGCTTGATGGCAGCCAGCAGGGCCACGCCGCCGCCGGGCACGATGCCCTCTTCCACAGCCGCACGGGTGGCGGCCAGGGCATCCTCGATGCGCATCTTGCGTTCCTTCATTTCGATTTCGGAGGCAGCGCCCACCTGGATGACGGCCACGCCGCCAGCCAGCTTGGCCAGCCGCTCCTGCAGCTTCTCGCGGTCATAATCGCTGGTGGTCTCGGCAATCTGAGCGCGGATCTGGTTCACGCGGGCTTCGATCTCAGCCTTTTCGCCGGCGCCTTCCACGATGGTGGTGTTATCCTTGTCCACCTTGACCAACCGGGCCATACCCAGCATATCCACGGTGGCGTCCTTCAGCTCCAGGCCGATTTCCTCGCTGATGACCTGGCCGCCGGTCAGCACGGCGATATCCCGCAGCATTTCCTTGCGGCGATCACCAAAGCCGGGAGCCTTGACGGCCACGCAGGTGAAGGTGCCGCGGATCTTGTTGACCACCAGGGTGGCCAGGGCTTCGCCCTCCACGTCCTCAGCGATGATCAGCAGCTTCTTGCCCTGCTGCACCACCTGCTCCAGGACGGGCAGCACTTCCTGAATGTTGCTGATCTTCTTGTCGGTGATCAGGATGTAGGGGTTGTCCAGCACGGCTTCCATCTTGTCGGTGTCGGTCACCATGTAGGCGCTGGCGTAGCCGCGGTCAAACTGCATGCCCTCGGTGGTGGTCAGCTCGGTCTTCATGGTCTTGCTTTCTTCCACGGTGATGACGCCGTCCTTGCCCACAATTTCCATGGCGTCGGAAATCAGCTGGCCGATGGTCTCGTCACCGGCGGAGATGCTGGCCACCTGCGCGATGGCCTGCTTGCCGCTGATGGGGCGGGAAAGCTCGGTCAGGGCCTCGACGGCTTCCTTGGTGGCGGCCTCGATGCCGCGGCGCAGCACCATGGGGTTGGCGCCGGCGGCCAGGTTCTTCATGCCTTCGCGCACGATGGCCTGAGCCAGCAGGGTGGCGGTGGTGGTACCATCGCCGGCCACGTCGTTGGTCTTGGTGGCCACTTCCTTGATCAGCTGAGCGCCCATGTTTTCAAAGGGGTCTTCCAGCTCCACTTCCTTGGCGATGGTCACGCCATCGTTGGTGATCAGGGGAGCGCCGTATTTCTTATCCAGCACCACGTTGCGGCCCTTGGGGCCCAGGGTGATTTTGACGGTATCGGCCAGGGTGTTCAGGCCCTTTTCCAGCGCGCGGCGGGCATCCTCGCCAAACTTAATCTGCTTTGCCATAACAATCAGTCTCCTTTTATATCAATATTCGGGAAAATTACTCCACGATGGCCAGGATATCCTTCTGGCTGACGATCTTCACTTCCTGACCGTCCAGCTTCACTTCGGTACCGGCATACTTGGAGTAGATGACCTTCTGACCGACCTTCACCTGCATGGTGACCTGCTTGCCGTCCACTTCCCCGCCGGGGCCCACGGCCAGCACTTCGGCCATCTGGGGCTTTTCCTTGGCGGCGGACGTCAGGATGATGCCGCTCTTGGTGGTTTCTTCGCTCTCCACATCCTTGATGACCACGCGGTCAAACAGAGGCTTGATGTTCATGATATATCCTCCTTGATTAATGAATGTACTTTGTTCATTCAGTTTGTTAGCACTCTTTTTCGTTGAGTGCTAACGCCCTGCAATTGGTATTTTACCGCAAATCAGCCTGGTATGCAATACCTTTTTTGAAAAAATTTTTAAAAATATTGGGAACTTTTTTCGCTTGCCGCAAAAAAATCCGTATTTCGGCATTTTATGCGCACCTCTGCGGAAACGGCGGCACGATCCGGTCAATATTCGTCAAAATACATCTGAAAAACCGCAAAATCTATTGACCCGCTATGCTATTTGCTGTATAATGCACTCATTCTCAGAATAGGAGGCAGGCGGCATGGTGCAGATCGTCTTTTCCCGGCTTCTGCGTATCTGTATGTGCGGCTGCTGTATGCAGTCTCGCTTTGCGTGCGCCTGCCGGGGAGTGCCAGATTTGGCCATATGACTGTTCAGGGGGCGTCCGCAGGGACGCCCTTTTTGATTGAATGGAGGGACGGGATGGAAACCCAGGCATTGATCGCCTTTTTCGAGGACCTGCATCGCCATCCGGAATTGGGCTTTGAGGAGGTGCGCACCACCGCCCGGGTTCGGGAGGCGCTGACCGCCGCCGGGGTCGAGCTGCTGGATACGGGCCTGAAAACCGGCCTCATCGCCGTCGTCCGCGGCAGCCGTCCGGGCCGGGTCATCGGCCTGCGCTGCGATATGGACGCCCTGCCCATCCAGGAGGAAAGCGGCCTGGCCTACGCCTCACAGGAGCCGGGCAGGATGCATGCCTGCGGCCACGATTTCCATACCGCCTGCATGCTGGGCGCGGCCCTGCTGCTGAAGGAGCGGGAAAAAGACCTGGCGGGTACGGTCAAGATCGTTTTCCAGCCCGCGGAGGAGCTGGGCACCGGCGGCGCGAAGTCCGTGGTGGATACCGGGCTGCTGAGCGACGTGCAGGAGTTCTACGCCATCCATTCTTATCCTTATTTCGATCCCGGCGCCCTGGGCATCAAGGAAGGCCCGGTGATGGCCGCGCCGGACCGGTTCAGCGTCACTTTATATGGAAAAGGCGCCCACGCCGCCCAGCCCCATGACGCCATCGATCCCGTTCCGGCTCTGGCGGCCCTGATTCAGGGCTTCCAAACCGCCGTCAGCCGCAATGCCGATCCCTTCGATCCCGCCGTGGTCACCATTGCCCACGTGCAGGCGGGCACCGCCTGGAACGTGATCCCGGAATCCGCCCTGCTGGAGGGCACGGTGCGCACGCTGGATAACGGCGTGCGCCGCATGATCCGGGATCGGCTGGAAAAGCTGACCTCCTCCATCGCCGCGGCCTATGGCTGCACCGCAGAATTCCGGTATGTGGAAGGCCCCGATCCTGTGGTCAACGACGCGGCGCTCTGCGCTGTCTGCAAGGACCTGGCCCTGCGGATGGGCTTCCAAGTGGATCGCCAGGAGGATACCATGGGCGGCGAGGATTTCAGCGAATACCTCAAAATCTGTCCTGGCGTCTTTGTGCGGGTGGGCACCGGCGGCCACGTGGCCAGCCATCATCCCGCCTTCACGGTGGACAGCGCCGCGCTGCCCGCCGCCGCCGAATTCTTTGCTTCCCTGGCCCGCGAACGGGCTGAATATATGTAAAAAAGGAGAATGTACCATGAAAAAGCTGCTTGCCCTCGTTTTGACCGCCGTTATGCTCTTTTCCATGCTGTCCTTTGCCTCCGCGGAGGATAAGGCGGTGAACATCGGCGTCACCAGCACCCTCACCACCCTCAATCCCCTGGCCGTGGACAATACCGAGATCGTCAAATACGCCGTGTCCCTGGTGTTCCTGCCCCTGGTGGAGCTGAATGAAAACCTGGAGTTCGTGCCCCAGCTGGCCGAAAGCATCACCACCGAGGACAACCTGACCTTCACCATCAAATTGCAGGACAGCGCCGTGTGGAGCGACGGCGAGCCCGTCACCGCCGAGGACGTGGCTTTCACCCTGGCCATCGGCGCGGACCCCGTTTCCGCCAACGTGGCCCTGCCCCTGTATTCCGTGGAGGGCACCGATGACGACGGCTTCATCGAATCCGGCGCTGCCGATATCAGCGGCGTGCAGGTGGTGGACGACAAGACCCTGACCGTCACCACCAAGTGGCCCACCGCCCTGTATACCTTTGAAAACAACTTTGGCCGCTATCTTTTCACCGTGCCCAAGCACGTTCTCAAGGACGTGGCCCGGGAAGACTTGCTGACCTATGCTTGGTTTAACTCCCCCGACGTCATCTCCGGCCCCTATTTCATCAGCGATTTTGATCTGCAGCACTATGTGCGCTGCACCGCCAACGAAAATTATTTCCTGGGCGCGCCCAAGATCAAATATCTGAACTTCAACGTGGTGGCCGCCTCCCAGATGCTGGCGGGCCTGCGCAGCGGCGAAATCGACCTGGTGCAGCAGACCACCGGCTCCATCCCTGTGGAGGATTATGACGCCGTCAAGGCCCTGGACAACGTCACTGCCGTCGCCGGCACCCCCGTCACCAACGAGTCCATCTTCATCAACACTGCCAACGTCAGCGACGTGCGCGTCCGTCAGGCCCTGCTCTGCGGCATGGATCGCCAGAGCATGTTCGATGCGCTGCTGGGCGGCAACGGCGAACTGGTGGACGGCTTCATTGTGTCCGCCTCTCCCTATTTCAGCGAGGAGCTGGGCGTCACCGCCTATGATCCCGAGAAGGCCGCGGCCCTGATCGCCGAAGCCAAGGCCGACGGCGCCAAGACCGACCTGGTGTGGTATGTCAATTCCTCCGAGGCCACCTTCGGTCAGGCGGTGGAATACTATGCCGCCATGTTTGAGGAAATCGGCCTGCATATCGAGATCCGCACCGTCAGCCTGGCCAACCTGATGGAGGTTGCGGGTAACCTGGAGCACGACATCATGAGCGTGGAATACACCTACGCCCCCGTGGACCCCTACACCGACGTGGCCTGGCTGCTGGGCGGCGAGGGCAGCTGGACGGGCTATGCCTCTGACGCCACCGACGAAGCCCTGCTGCTCAGCCAGGAGCTGACCGACGTGGGCGAAATCACCCAGCAGTACCTGATCGTGGACAAAGCCATGCAGGAAGACGTGGCCATGATCTCCGGCTGGGTGCTGGCCACCCTGGGCGCGGTGAGCAACCGCCTCTCCGGCGTGACCCCCAATGTGTTCGGCACCTTCGTGAACGTGCAGAACTGGGACATTCAGTAATCAAATCATGCAGCCCCACACCGGCTTTCATCCCCGGTGTGGGGCCTGCCTGTGAAAGGAATCGCCATGGAACCGCTTTTGCGCTTGCAGGATCTGGAGATCACCTTTGGCCGCGGAGCCCGGGCAGCCCGGGCCGCCTCCGGGGTGTCTTTTTCCGTGTACCCCGGCGAGATCCTGTGCGTGGTGGGGGAAAGCGGCAGCGGCAAGAGCATCACCGCCCTGTCCGTCCTGGGCCTCCTGTCCCGGCAGGGGCGAGTCACGGGCGGCCATATTTGGTGGCAGGGCAAGGACCTGTTGACCCTGCCGCAAAAGCAATTGGACCAATTGCGGGGCACGGAGATCAGCATGATCTTTCAGGACATCATGTACAGCCTCAACCCCGTGCTCACCATCGGCCTGCAGATGACCGAGGGTATGCGGCGGCATCTGAAAATGAGCGCCGAGGAAGCGAAACAGCGGGCCGTTGAACTGCTGACCCACACCGGCATCCGGGACGCGGCCCAGGTGATGAAAAAGTATCCCCACATGCTGTCCGGCGGCATGCGCCAGCGGGTCATGATCGCCATGGCCCTGGCCTGCAGGCCCAAGCTGCTCATCGCCGACGAGCCCACCACCGCCCTGGATGTCACCATCCAGTTGCAGATCATGCAATTGCTGCGGCAGCTGCGGGACGAGACCGGCATGGCCGTGCTGCTCATCACCCACGATCTGGGGGTGGCGGCGGAGATGGCGGACCGGGGTGTGGTGATGTATGCGGGCCAGTGCGTGGAGCAGGCCCCCATTCACCAGCTGCTTTCCCATCCGGCCCATGCCTACACCCAGGCGCTTTTGCAGGCCGTGCCCGGTCTTCACGACAGCCGGGACAAGCGGCTCTATTCCATTCCCGGCCACGTACCGGAGACATACGGCGATTTGACGGGCTGCCGCTACGCGGCGCGCTGTCCCCATGGGCAGGATTGCCCCCGCCGCATGCAGGATGAGCTGCGGGAGATCGCCCCCGGCCACCTGAGCCGGTGCCTGAACGAAGGAGGGATGCCGGATGCCTGAAAACATCGTGCTGGAAACCCGGCATCTGTCCAAATCCTATCGGATCTCCGGCGAAAACAGCCTGTTTGCCAAGACCTTCCGGGCCGTTTCCGACGTATCCGTCGCGGTGCGGCAGGGAGAGACCTTTGGCATCGTGGGGGAGAGCGGCTGCGGCAAATCCACCATGGCCCGGCTGATGATGTGCCTGGAAAAGCCGGACGCGGGGGAAGTGTATCTGCAGGGCAAGCGCATAGACAACCTGCCTGAAAGCGAACGCCGCAGGCTGCGGCCCCGATTCCAGATGGTGTTTCAGGACAGCGGCTCCTCCTTAAATCCCCGCAAGCGGGTGCAGGACATCCTGCGGGAGCCCATGCTGTATCATCGCGTCGGGGATGAAAAGCAGGTGGACGCCCGGGTGGAGGAGCTGCTCGATATGGTGGGCTTGCCCGTGGAGATGAAGCGGCGCTATCCCCATGAATTCAGCGGCGGTCAGCGCCAGCGCATCTGCATCGCCCGGGCCCTGTCCCTGAACCCTGACGTCATCGTGCTGGACGAGCCCGTTTCCGCCCTGGATGTCTCCGTCCAGGCGCAGATTTTGAACCTTCTGCGGGATTTGCAGCAAAGCCTGCATCTCACCTATGTGTTCATCGGCCACGGTCTGGGCGCTGTGCATTATATCAGCCATCAGATCGCCGTCATGTATATGGGCCGGGTGGTGGAAATGGGCCCCTCGGACACCCTGTTCGATCATCCCGCGCACCCCTACACCAAGGCCCTGCTGGACGCCGCTCCCGTGGCGGACGACACCCTGCGGAGCCGGGAGCGCACGGTGATGGCGGAGGAGATCGGCGATTACGCGCCCGCGGAGGGCTGCCCGCTGCTGCCCCGCTGCCCCTATGTGGACGAGGGCTGCCGCAATCGCGGCCAGGCGCTCTTTGAAACGGCGGGACGGCTGACAGCCTGCGACAGGATGCTGGAGGGATAAGCCATGTGGAAATACATCCTTAAAAAATTACTGCTGGCCATCCCGGTGCTGCTGGGCATCACCATCATCGATTACGCCATCATGTCCCTGGCGGGCAGCCCGCTGGATATGCTGGTGGGCCCCCGCATCAGCCAGGGCACCATCGCCGCCCGCGCCGCCCAATGGGGGCTGGATCAGCCCATCTATGTGCAGTATTGGCATTGGCTGGTGGAGGTGCTCCACGGCAATCTGGGCTATTCCTACAAAAGCTATCAGCCGGTGTCCGAGCTGATCGCCAGCCACATTGGGCCCACGCTGCTGCTCATGGGCGTCTCCATGATATTGGGCCTTCTCCTGGCCGTGCCCGCGGGCATTTACAGCGCCGTGCACCGGTATCAAAAGCGGGATTACGCCGTGGTGTCGGCCTCCTTCCTGGCCTCCAGCATCCCCGGCTTTTTCCTGGCCCTGATCCTCATTTATATCTTTACCGTGGTGCTGGGCTGGCTGCCCTCCAGCGGCATGATCACCGCGGGCACCGGCGGCGACGCGGCGGATATCGCCCGGCATATGGTCATGCCCTCCATCGTGCTGGCGGTGGGGGTGGCGGGCGGCAACATCCGCTATATCCGCTCCGCGGTGCTGGAGATATTGGAAATGGATTACCTGCGCACCGCCACGGCCAAGGGCCTGGGGCGCGGGCTGGTGATCCGCCGCCACGCCCTGCGCAACGCCCTTTTGCCCATCGTCACGGTGATCGGCATGCAGATCCCCACGCTCTTTGGCGGCGCGGTGATCGTGGAGCAGCTTTTCTCCTGGCCCGGGCTGGGGCTCATCACCATGAACGCCGTCACCGGGCGCGATTATCCCGTCATCATGGGCGTGTGCCTGCTGTCCGCCGTGGTGGTGCTGGCCTCAAACCTTTTGACGGATATCCTCTACGCCGTGGTGGACCCCACCATCAAATACTGAGGAGATCGCCATGAAACAGAGCAAGTACCGCGTGATCTGGCAGCGCTTCCGGCGGCACAAAATGGCCGTCGGCTGCCTGGTGATCCTGAGCGTTTTGATCCTCATGGCCATCCTGGCCCCCCTCATCGCCCCCTATTCGCCCACCAAGCCCGCGGGCAAGTTTTCCCAGCCGCCCTCCGGCGAGCATATCCTGGGAACGGACAAGATAGGCCGAGACATGTTCAGCCGCATCCTGTACGCCATGCGGGTGAGCCTGCTGGTGGGCTTCCTGGCCACGGCGGTCTCCACCGCCATCGGCGTGGCCCTGGGGCTGGTCAGCGGCTATTTCGGCGGGGCGGTGGACAAGGCCATCATGAGCTTTACCGATATGGTCATGTCCTTCCCCTATATCCTGCTGGTGCTGGTGGCGGCGGCCATCTTTAAGCCCGGCATGTGGTCCATCATCCTGATATTGGGCTTTGTGGATTGGCCCGGCGTGGCCCGGCTGGTGCGGGGCAACGTGCTGAGCCTCAGGGAAACCAACTTCATCAAGAGCGATATCACCGCGGGCATGCCCCGGCGCTATATCCTCTTTTCCGAGATCCTGCCCAACACCGTGGCCCCCGTGCTGGTGTACGCCACCAGCGTTTTCGCTCTGTCCATCCTGGATGAAGCTGCCCTGTCCTTCCTGGGCATGGGCGTGCAGCCCCCTACCCCGTCCCTGGGCAATCTGCTCAACGGCGCGGAATCCCTGTCCGTGCTCACGGGCAAGCCCTGGCTGTGGATCCCGGCGGGGGCCGTCATCATCCTGCTGGTGGTATGCATCAACTTTGTGGGCGACGCCCTGCGCGACGCCTTTGATCCCAAGAATTCTTAACCCGACCGAGAGAGGCACAAGAACATGAAGAACCTGCTCAACTACCAATCCTCCGAATTCGACTGCGGCCCCACCTCCATGACCAACGCCATCCGCTATCTGTTTGACCGGGAGGAGATCGCCCCCGGCGTGCTCAAGCATATCTGGGTGATGGGCAACGACACCTTCTGCGACGAGGGCCAGATCGGCAAGCACGGCACCTCCAAAGCCTCCATGCGCTATATGGCCGCCTGGCTCAACGCCTTTGGCAAGGGCTGCAAATTCCCCATCCATGCCGAATTTCTGGAGCTGGAGGACGCCGTGGTCCTCCCCGGCACCCGCACCTGGCAATGTCTGGAAGAAGGCGGCTGCGCCGTCATGCGCTGCTTCTCCGGGGGCTATGGCCACTATGTGCTGCTCACCCGCATTCTTTCCGACCACGAGATCGGCCTTTTCGATCCATATGAGGAGGACCCGGAATTTGAGGGCGAGGGACGCCGGGTCATCGAGAGCGAGCCCCGGGTGATGAACCGGGCCGCGTATACCGAGATCATCAACGGCGCCGACGAAAGCGATTACGCCATGGGCAAGCCGGAGATCCGGGAATTATTGCTGCTGTGGAAAAAACGGGCTGATACTATTTCTTGATTAACATGACGCTGGAAAACAGAAATAGGCGAGAGGGAACGATAAGGGCCTCCGCGGCCCTTATGATCCTGCGCCAGGGTATTTCATACCCTGGACCCATCCTGGCGAACCGGCTTGAATACGCTATCAAGCAAAATCCGCCAGTTTAGCCTATGGCTGGCTGCAATGAGCCGTCTGGGGCCAATGAAAAAGCCGATAGCTGTCTGATTCGAGCAAGCTCGATCAGCCATCTATCGGACTTTTTCGGAATCGCTGCGCGATTCTCGGCCTGCTGCGCAGACCGACCCCAGACTCGCGTGCGTTTTTTGCCAAACTTTCTTGCAGCTCCCGCGACAGAAATGACGTCGGCTTGCCGACGTCAATGCTGCTTTAGCAGCATAGCCGCATAAGCAAAAGTGACCGGATCGAGCTTGCTCGTTTCCGGTCATCTTTTGTGTTGCGGCGTATTTCTGGAGCACGGCACAAGTCATGCCTTATCCAATTTACTGGCGGAAATTGTTTGAAAGTGTATTCAAGTTGATTCGCCAGGAAAGGGTGTCCAGAGGGCCCAAGCGGGCCCTTTGGCGAGGTGTTTGAGGGCGAGTAGCCCTCAACGTTTCCTCTCCATCAAATTCTTGTTTTTCCAATTATGGAAAACTGCATCATCCCAGCAGCTTAAAGAACGCCTCCATCTCCGCCTTGTGCTTCCCTCGGCACACGATGTGGTGATTGTTGATGGGATTGGTGAGAAAGTACGAAAAATCATCCAGCCCGATGCGCACCTGGGTGCGGCACAGCATATCGCTGAAGGGCGTATCCAGGATCTGGCCCTCCTGGGCATAGAACCGGGACAGATCGCCCGCGCACTTGAAGATGGTGCAGTCGCCTTCGTCAAATTTGCCCTGCACCGCCGCGCCGATGCCGGATTCAAAGTGGGTGTTGAGGCAGTACTCTTTGAGCATGGTGGTGGGCACCGTGCAATGGGCGAAGGTGGCGCATTTGGCCTTGGTGTCAAACCGGCTGGGATTGCACATGAACAAGGGCTCGCCTGTAACGGCCCCCAGGATGGCCATGGACAGCAGGGCGGGCATATCGCCCTCGCAGCCGCCGTAAACGCCCAGGCTGTTGAGGATGGAGAGGCCCAGACAGCCCGTGGTGTGCACGCTGTCCAATAGGTCGAAGCACCGCACGGACACGCCGCACAGGCCGTATTTGCCCACCAAACGCTGGAAAGCGCCGTATACATACAGCGCCTTTTCAATCTCCTCCGCAGGGAAAGCCTGCTTTTTGAAGTCCGCCGTATACTCGTTTTCCTCGTAGCGGTTCTTGGCGATTTCGGTCAGCAGTTCTTCCATGGGGATGGATACGAACCCCAGCCCCAGCTTTTGCAGTACGGCGTCCGCGTCGTAATCGCTGGCAATCAGCCAGTCGGAGGGCGCGCCGACGCAGCCCAGCTTCTTCCCCCGCAGGGCATGCAGGGCCCGGTGGGCGTTGCGCAGGGCGCGGATCTCCTTGGCGATCTCCTGCAGGTCTCCGTGCAATATCTGCCCGTGGCCGCCGTGCTTGTTCAGGTAGCTGAGGATCTCCATGGAGGCCGCCAGGGAGTTGGATTCCCCGCTGGTCAGAATATAGCAGGGGCGATCCTTCAACTGCTCGAACACCTCCAGAAAATACCCTTCGCTGCCGCCGGAGGCCACGTAAAGCAGGGCGAAATCATCCGCCAGATACTGCGCCAGCTCCACCCGGCGCAGGTCTTCGCCCAGGGCCTGGCCCACGGCCTGGATATATTGGTCCATCCGTTCGTCACTCACCTGGGACAGGGGGCTGCGGATCTGATAAAAATCGATCATGTGTTTTCTCCTGTTGTTTTTGTCAAAGGGGGCGCTGCGGAAAACCGCAGCGCCCGATTTTGTGTTGCCGTCTGAATGGATCAGCGGGTCTCGGCGTACAGCGCGTTCCACTTCTCCAGCATATCGGCCTTGTGCTCGATCAGCCAGCTGGTGTCGCGGGATACCCAGTTGATGGTGTCGTCGGCGGGCAGATACTTGATTTCATAGTGAGCCTTGGGGTTGGTGAAGCGCAGGGTCTCCAGGCGGGTGGCCAGGGCTTCCTGGCCCTCGGGGCTCATCAGGAAGTTGATCATGGCCTTGGCGGCTTCGGGATGGGGGCAGTTTTCGATCATGGCGCAGCCCATGGTGGTGCCGCTGGCGCCGTTCTCGGGATACTGGATGCGGATGCGGTCGGAACCGGCCTTGAGCAGGGTGTCGGCGCCGTCCTCATAGGTCAGGCCCACCACGTACTCGCCGCTGTCCACAGCCTTGAAGCACACGGAGGAGGAGGTGGAGATCACCAGGCCGTTCTCCAGCAGGCCGCGCATGATGGCCCAGGCTTCGTCGCTGTCATAGCCGTACACGGCGAAGATATTGCACACGTTGTTCCAGGCGGCGGAGGAGCTGTTGGGGTCGCTCAGCACGATGCGGCCCTTGAGGGCGGGATTCAGCAGATCTTCATAGGTGCGGATCTCCAGGCCCAGCTCCTTTTCCAGCTCCACGTTCACGCAGAAGCAGATGGTGCTCAGGTGGTCCTGGTTGTAGCGGCCATTGTGGCTCCTGTAATCGGCGGGCAGATCATCCTCGTAGGGAGAGGTGTACAGCGCGTAGATGTCGTCGTTGGCGCTGCCGTCGGAGGGGGACAGGCCGCCCCACTGCACGTCGCCCTGGGGATTGCCGGCTTCGGCGCGGGTACGGGCCTGCAGTTCGCCGGCGGAGCCGTTCACCACTTCCACTTCCACGTCGGGATACACTTCGTTGAAGGCTTCGATCAGGTTGTCGATGTCGTTGTCGGTCATGGAGCTGTACAGCACCAGGGGACCCTTGACAGTCTCCGCCACGGCGGAGAAGGCGGCCAGCGCCAGAACGGCGGCCAGCAGGAGACATACCAGTTTCTTCATAACGAGAAACCTCCTTGGATAAATATTTTCAGGCGTTCCACGCCTGGGGATCAGAGCTTGATGTCCTCGCTCTTGGTCACGGCCAGATAGAGGATCAGGGACAGGGCCGTCAGCACCGTCAATATGGCGGCGAAGGCGCAGGCCAGGCCGTCGTTGCCGCGGCTGATGGCGGCGTAGGTGCTCATGGTCAGGGTGATGGTCTTGTTGTTGTAGAGGATGATGGCGCTGGAGAGCTCCGTCACGATGGCCACCCAGCTCAGCACCGCGCCGCTCATGATGCCGTTGCTCATCATGGGGGTGGTGACGGTCAGGAAGGTCTTGAGCTTGCTGGCGCCCAGGGACAGGCTGGCCTCCTCCGTGCTGATGGGGATGCCCTGCAGCGTGGCCGTGGCCGAGCGGATGGTGTAGGGCATACGGCGGATCACCAAAGAGATGATCATAATGGCCATGGTGCCGGTGAGGGCGAAGGGCTTTTTGCCAAAGGCAATGACCAGGGCGATACCGATGATGGAGCCGGGCATGATGTAGGGCAGCATGGACAGGGTATCGATGGTGTGGTTCAGCGGCTTCGGACGGCGCACCACCAGATAGGCGATCAGGATGGCGAAGAGGATGATCAGCAGCAGGCTCACCACGCCGAAGATCATGGTGTTGTTGATGGAGCGCACCAGCAGCTTTTTCATGGCCTTTTCATAGTTGACCAGGCTGAAACCGGGCTTGAACACCGCGCCGTCACAGTTGCGGAAGGACAGATACACGATGTACAGCTGGGGCAGGAAGGCCAGGGCGATCAGGCCGTAGCAGTAGAAGTACATCAGGAAGCCGCCAATGCCGCGGGGCTTGCGCTTCTGGATGGGGTTCATGCAGTTGATGGAGAAATTGTATTTCTTGGTGGCCCATTTCTGGATGAAGAACACCACCGCCGTCACCACGATGGCGATGACGGAAATGGCCGCGGCAAAGTTGTGGTCCGTGCCGTTTTCACCCAAATACTGGTTGTAGATCTCCACCGGGAAGGTGCGGTAGCCCTCGCCGATCAAGAGCGGTGTGCCAAAGTCCGCGAAGGCCCGCATGAACACCAGCAGGCTGGCCGCCAGGATGGTGGGCATGGAAAGCTGCATGATCACGTTGAAGAACCGCTTCACGCCCGTGCAGCCCATGTTGGCGCTGGCCTCGATCAGGCTGTTGTCAATGGATTTGAAGGCGCCGTTCATGTATACGAACACCAGGGGGAAGAACTTGAGCGCCTGCACCATCAGGATGCCGCCGAAGCCGTATATGCTGCCCAGTTTGATGCCGAAGGCGTCCTTGAAGAACACCGTGATAATGCCGTTGCGGCCCAGCAGCATGATCCAGCTGTACGCGCCGATGAAGGGGGCGCTCATGCAGCACAGGATGGAGGTGACGAACAGAAATTTGCTGCCTTTGAGCTGATAGAAGGAATAGAAGTAAGCAAAGGGGATGCCCAGCAGCAGCGTCACCGCCGTCACGGCGATGGTGACCACAAAGCTGTTCTTGATGGTGCTGGAATAGTAGGGCGTGGAAAAGAATTTGCTGAATTGCTCCAGGGTGAAGCCGCCCTCTTTGCTGATGACGGACTGCTTCAGAATGCCGTACATGGGGTAGACCAGGAACAGGGCGAACAGGGCCAGGAAGACCCATGTGATCACCGACCACACTTCAAATTTTCTTTTCACGGTCACACCGCCTCTTTCACAAGGTCGTTTTCCACCCCGGTCAGCAGGTTGCGGCTGCCGTCCTGGGTGAACAGGTTGGCCTTTTCGGTGTTCAGGCGCAGGCGAACCTGAGTGCCGGGCTGGATGATGGAGTCGATGCTGGATTCCTGGATGATCTCGGCCTTTTCGCCGGAGAGCAGGTGCACGAAGTAGTGGGTGTTGAGGCCCAGGAACACGCAGCTGTCGATGACGGCTTTGAGGCCTTCGCCCTCGCCGGTTTCCACGATCAGCTCCTCGGGGCGGGCGCACAGGGTGACGGGCTGCTTTTTCAGGTTTTCCGGCGCCACGGTGTCAAAGGCGGCCTTGTAGCCCGTGGGCAGGCTGACGACGGCCTTTCCGCCCTCCACCTCCATTTCGCCCTTTAAGATGTTGCTGCGCCCGATGAAGGTGGCCACAAAGGTGTTGGCCGGGCGCTGGTAGATGTTTTTGGGGGTGCCCACGTGCTGGATCACGCCGCCGTTCATCACGGCGATGCGGTCAGACACGGCCATGGCCTCCTCCTGGTCGTGGGTCACGTATACGGTGGTGATGCCCACGCTGTTCTGGATCTCCTTGATGGCCGTGCGCATCTCCACGCGCAGCTTGGCGTCCAGGTTGCTGAGGGGTTCGTCCATCAGCAGCACGTCGGGCTCGATGCACAGGGCGCGGGCCAGGGCCACGCGCTGCTGCTGTCCGCCGGACAGCTGGGCGGGCATGCGGTCCGCCAATTGGTCGATCTGCATCAGCTTCAAAAATTTGTCCGCCTGGCCGTGGATCAGCTTTTTATCGATGCGCTTGTCCGCGGGCCGGTTTTTGAGGCCGAATTCCACGTTTTTGCGCACGTTCATGTGGGGGAAAATGGCGTAGTTCTGGAACACCATGCCGATATTGCGTTTGGCGGGGTTCAGATCGTTGATGCGGGTGTCGTTAAAGTAGAAATCGCCGCCCTCGATGGAGTTAAAGCCCGCGATCATGCGCAACAGCGTGGTCTTGCCGCAGCCGCTGGGGCCCAGCAGGGTAAAAAATTCGCCGCCGCGGATGCTCAGCGTCAGATTTTCGATCACGGTGGTGTTTCCGTAGCGCTTTACGGCGTTGCGGATGCTGATATTGACACTCATGGCAATCTCTCCTTTGGTTGCTCTATTCTACATATACCGGATCAGGCTCTGGTCGCATTATAGCACAGGCATGGATGATCTGTCCATATTAAGCGCGAATTTTTCATCAAAATGTTCGTTCTGTTCATGATCGCTGGCACTTCTTTCCCGCGCCCGCATAGGATGGCTGTAAACGGAAGGGAGGGAACCTGTTTTGATCGTTGAAATCGAGGGCGTGCGCAAGGTCTACCAGTCGCCGGACGGGGAGATCGGCGCGCTGCAAGATATCAGCTTTTCCATAGAAGAAGGGGAATTCATCAGCATCGTGGGACCCAGCGGCTGCGGCAAATCCACGCTGCTTTCCATCATCGCGGGGCTGGAGAAGCCCAGCGCCGGAGTGATCCGGGTGGACGGGGAAAAAAGCCGCGGGGTCAATCCCAAGATCGGCTACATGCCCCAAAAGGATGAGCTTTTTCCCTGGCGCACCATCTGGCAAAACGTGACCTTGGGGCTGGAGGTGCACCGCCAAATGGATCAGGAGCACCAGGCCTTTGTGCGAAGGCTCCTGGCCCGCTACGGCCTGGCGCAGTTCATGGATTGCGTGCCGTCCCAATTGTCCGGCGGCATGCGCCAGCGCTGCGCCCTGATCCGCACCCTGGCCACCGGCCCGCGCATATTGCTGCTGGATGAGCCCTTTTCCGCCCTGGATTACCAGACGCGGCTCAGCGTGGCGGGGGATATCCACCGCATCATCCGCCAGGAGGGCAAGACCGCCATCCTGGTCACGCATGATATCTCGGAGGCCGTCAGCATGTCGGATCGGGTGGCGGTGCTCTCCGCCCGCCCGGGAAAGCTCAAATGCATCCAGGATCTGTCGGAACTGCATGCGCTTTCGCCCATGCGCCGCCGGGAGCACGCCCATTTTCACCGCTATTTCAATGACATATGGAAGGAGCTGGAGCTTTGTGGCTGAGTCGCTTTCCGCCGAGCGGGCGGCGTATCTGAAAAGCCGCGCCCGCAGGAAAACCTGGGTGCTGCTGATGCAGATTGTTCTGTTGGCGTCGGTCATCCTCCTGTGGGAGCTGGCGGCCCGCCGCCGCTGGATCGATCCCTTCATCACCAGCTCCCCGTCCCGCATTTTCCGGACCCTCACAAATTTGCACGCCTCCGGTGATCTTTTCCGCCATCTGGGCGTATCCTGTGTTGAGACGGTGGCGGGCTTCGCGCTTGGCACCCTGGCGGGCACGGCCATCGCGGTGCTGCTGTGGTGGTTCCCCACCCTGAGCCGGGTGCTCCAGCCCTATCTGGTGGTGCTCAATTCCTTGCCTAAAACGGCCTTGGGCCCCATCTTCATCGTGTGGATCGGGGCGGGCCCCGCCGCCATCATCGCCATGACCCTGGCCATTTCCCTGATCGTCACCATCCTGGAGGTCTACAACGGCTTCCTGGCCGTGGACCCGGGCAAGATCAACCTGATGAAAACCCTGGGCGCGGGCCGGGGGCAGACGCTTTTCAAGCTGGTGATGCCCGCCAACGCCGCCACCTTCCTCAGCGCCGTCAAGGTCAACGTGGGCCTGAGCTGGGTGGGCGTCATCATGGGCGAATTTCTGGTGTCCCGGGCGGGCCTGGGCTACCTGATCGTCTACGGCTCCCAGGTGTTCAAAATGGATCTGGTCATGGCCACCGTCGTGCTCTTGCTGATCGCCGCCACCGCCATGTATCAGGGCGTGGCGATGCTGGAAAAGGCGATCAAAAAACATGTGGGAGGGATTGCATGAAGAAAATCGCTGTATTGCTGCTGGCGCTGCTGCTGATCCCCTGCGCCGCCCTGGGGGAAACCGTGAAGGTCAGCGAAGTCACCCATTCGGTGTTCTACGCGCCCCAGTACGTGGCCCTGGGCCTGGGCTTCTTTGAGGAGGAGGGCCTGCAAATCGACCTGATGAACGGCGGGGGCGCGGACAAGGTGATGACCAGCGTGCTCACGGGCGAGGCCGATATCGGCCTGGCGGGGCCGGAGGCCTGCATCTATGTGCTCCTGGCGGAGCACGACGACGCGCCCCGGGTCTTCGCCCAGCTCACCTGCCGGGACGGCTCCTTCCTGGTGGGCCGGGAGCAGGAGGACTTTTCCTGGGAAAACCTCAAAGGCAAGCAGATCATCGGCGGACGCAAGGGCGGCATGCCGGAAATGACCCTGGAATACGTGATGAAGCAGCACGGGGTCGTCCCGGGGGTGGACGCCCAGGTGGATACCTCGGTGCAGTTCAACATGATGGCCGGGGCCTTCATCGGCGGCGACGCGGACTATGTGGCCCTCTTTGAGCCCACAGCCACCGAGGCCGAGCTGGCGGGCCAATGCGTGGTGCTGACCTCCATCGGCAAGGAAAGCGGCGAGATCCCCTATACCGCCTATTTCGCCGCCCAAAGCTTTCTGAATGAAAAGGCCGACGCCGTCCAGCGCTTCACCAACGCCATTTACCGCGGCCAGCAATGGGTCTACGATCATACCGACGCCGAGGTGGCCGAAGTCCTTTTGCCCTTCTTCCCGGATACGTCCCTGGAGGTCATGACGCAGGTGGTGGCCCGCTATCGGGAAATCCAGGCCTGGAACCCCACCCCCGTCATGAAGCGCAGCGCCCTGGAGCGGCTGGAAACCGTCATGGAGTCCGCGGGGGAATTGGAACAGCGTGTGGAATTTGAAAAGCTGGTGGATAACGGCTTCGCATTCCAAGCCCTGGAGAATAACTGAATACGGCAGATCGCTTGGCGCGCAGCTTGTGCCAAGCGACCTGTTTTTTGCTTTTTTCATGCCATCGGAACAATGTTAAAGAAAATAAATTGATGAAAAGCCTTGCGCTCATGGCATAAATGTGATATTCTTTTACCAGATACCCGATGTGTGTATTCGGGACAGAAAAATAAAAACGGAGGTACGATCCATGAAAAAAATCATCGCGCTCCTGCTGGCCATGATTATGGCGCTGGCCATGGGCTCCACCGCCCTGGCCGTCAACGAGGACGTGGAAGGCGAGCTCGTCATCTACTCCTCCATGTATCAGTTTGTCATCGACATGATGGACGAGGCCCTCAAGGCCGAATTCCCCAACCTGGTCCCCGGCAATGACGGCAGCTTCTTCTTCTACGGCGGCACCAGCTCCCTGATCACCAAGATCTACGGCGAGATGGAAACCGGCGCCCTGGGCTGCGACATGATGCTGGTGGCCGAGCCCGCCTTCTCCCTGGAGCTGAAGGACGCCGGGTATCTGGAGCCCATCGAGATCGAGAATCCCGACACCCTGCTGCGCTTCCCCTATGACGAGGAAGGCTACTGGTATCCTGTGCGCGTGTGCAACATGGTGCTGGCCTACAACCCCGAAATGGAAGCCGACTGGGCTGCCAAGGGCGTCAATATCCCCAAGACCTTCAAGGATTTCGCCTCTGATCCCGCCCTCAAGGGCCTGATCTCCATGGGCAATCCCCTGACCAGCGGCACCACCTACGCTGCCGTGGCCTCCCTGACCCAGGATGACCACTACGGCAAGGAATTCCTGGAAGGCCTGGCCGCCAACGAGGTCATGATCGAGTCCGGCTCCACCGCCCTGACCAAGCTGCAGACCGGCGAGTGCGCCGCCATCATGATCCTGGAGGAATCCGTGCTCAAGGTCCTCAAGGAAGCCGCCGACGCGGGCAATCCCATCACCAACCTCAAGTGCATCTATCCCGAGGACGGCGTGGTGCTGATCCCCTCCACCGTGATGACCGTGGCCGAGGAGCACAGCAAGAACGTCAACATCGAGGCCTGCGAGGCCGTTGAAAAGTGGCTGCTGAGCGAGGAAGCCCAGAAGCTGATCCTGAACGGCTACATGCACTCCGTTTTCGCCGGCATGAAGGATATCCCCTATGATTCCGTGGACACCGACGGCCTGATCGAAAAGGATCTGGGCGTGGATTGGGAGAACGCCTTCCGCAACCGCGAAGCCATCAACACCGCCTGGACCGAGATCGTCACCACCAAGTAATTTCGTTCCTTGGCGCTTCCGGGGGAAGCCGTTCGTGCGGCTTCCCCCCTTTCCCATATTTTTGATCTTTTTTTTCAAAGAGGTGCATGCGGATGAAAAACGCGACCGTGCTGCAAAGCGGCCTCCAGAAGCGGGATCGCACGCCCGCGATCACCAAGATCGCGCTGGCGCTGGTGTTCCTGCTGGGGATCGCCGTGATCGCAATGGGATACCGGGGCATGCAGGAATACGGCGCTTCCGGGTTCAGCTCCGAAGGGGGCTACCGGGCCATTTACGCCCTGTCGGGGGACGTGGCCGACGCCTGGAGCAAAAAACTGGAGCCGCAGATGGCGGCGCTCAACGACGTTCAGCGCGCAGCTCTGGACCAGACGGCCCATGATTTGCTGATCGACGCCTGGGAAGGGCAGAAGAGCGGCGCGGGGGCGGAGGCCGAGGCGCTGCTGAATGCCGCCCAGGAGGGCGCGGAGCGCCGGGGCCTGCTGTGGCGGCTGCTGTATACCACCTATCTGGTCAACGGCCCCAAGGTGAGCACGGCCAACAAGCGCGAGATCACCGGCGTTTCCGCTGCCGATGAGGCCGCCTTCCGCCAGGGCCTGCTGGCCGCGCTGGTGGATGAGACCGCTGCTGTTCCCGGGGCAGCCCAGAGCGCCGTGGGGGATGCCCAGGGCGCGGAGCGTCAGGCCATGCTGGCGCAGACCCTTTTCGTCAGCAACGGCTCCACGGACAGCCGCATCACCGAGCAGGTGAACGTGCTCAAGAAGGGCGTGCGCGACAAGGGCGCTCAATTGGCCGCCTTCCGCATGACGGCCCGGGGCGAGGTCAGCTGGCTTTGGCAGCTGGTGGTGGCCAACAGCCGCACCGCCATTCTGGTGGGCATCATCCTGGCCCTGGACGCCCTGCTGCTCACCTTCCTGATGATGGGCGACAGGACGTGGATCGTGGATTTCAAGTGGATCATCATTTTGCTGATCGTGGATTTCCTGCTCCTGTTCCAGCTCATGCCTCTGGTGTACATGATCATCAAGGCCTTTTTCCCGGAGGGGAGCTTCTCCCTGGAGACCTTCAAGCGTCTTTATACCTATTCCCTCAACCTGGACGCCCTCAAGAACACCCTCATCGCGGCCTTCTCCACCATGATCCTGGGCACGCTGCTGGCCTTCCCGCTGGCCTGGCTGGTGGGCCGCACCAACCTGTACGGCAAAAAGTTCTTCCGCGCCCTGTTCGTGCTCACCTATATGGTGCCGCCCTATGTGGGGGCCATGGCCTGGCTGCGGCTGCTGAACCCCAACGTGGGCTCCATCAACCAATGGCTGCGGGTGCTCTTTGGCCTCAGCGACGCCCCCGGCCCGCTGAACGTCTACACCCTGCCCGGCATGATCTGGGTGCTGACCAGCTTCTATTATCCCTACGCCTTCATCACCATCAGCCGCGCCATGGAAAAGATGGACCCCTCCCTGGAGGAGGCCAGCCGCATTTCGGGCGCGTCGCCGCTGAAAACCGTGTTCACCGTCACCCTGCCCATGATGATGCCCTCCCTGATCTCCGGCGCGCTGCTGGTGTTCGTCAGCGCCGCCAGCTGCTATGGCATCCCGTCCATCATCGGCAGCCCGGGCCGTGTGCACACCGTCACCACCCGCATCGTGGAATATGTATCCCTGGGACAGCAGGGCCTGAACGACGCCACCGGCATGGCCGTGTTCCTGATGGTCATGGCCGTCATCATCCTGTTCATCTCCGACGTGGTGCTGGCCAAGCGCCAGTATATCACGGTGTCCGGCAAGTCCGTGCGGCCCGCCATCGTGGATCTGCGTAAATGGCGGGTGCCCCTGACGGTCATCGTGGGCATCTTCGCCGTCATCGTCATCTTTATCCCCTTTGCCACCATCTTTTCCACGTCCTTCAAGATCGACGTGGGCAAGAGCATGTTCCAGGCGGAGAACTTTACCCTCTCCAACTGGAAAACGGTCTTTGGCCGCACTGAGACCGTCAACAGTCTCAAAAACTCCCTGATCTTCGCCGCCGTGGCGGCCACGGTGGGCATCGTGGTGGCCTGCACCATGAGCTATCTTTTGCAGCGCACCCGCATCCGGGGCCGCAAGATCCCGGACTTCCTGATCACTTTGGGCTCCGGCACCCCGTCCGTGGTCATCGCCCTGGGCCTCATCATGACCATGAAGGGGAACTTTGGCATCAACATCTACAACACCGCCTACATCATGATCATCGCTTACATGATCAAATATCTGATGATGGGCATGCGCACCGTGGTCTCCGCCATGAGCCAGATCCACGTGTCCCTGGAGGAATGCAGCCAGGTGTCCGGCGCCAGCTGGACGCGCACCATGTTCAAGATCACCGGCCCCCTGATCTTCCCCAGCATCGCCGCGGGCTGGTTCCTGATCTTCATTCCCAGCTTCTATGAGCTGTCCATGACCACCCTGCTCTATTCCAGCACCACCAAGACCATCGGCTTCCAGCTGTACGAATACTGGACCTTCACCAGCCAGCCCATGAGCTGCGCCATGGCCTTTGGCATCCTGCTGATCGTCGTGTTCCTGAACTTCGTGCTCAACCGCCTCACCAAGGGCGAATTCTCCATCTGAGAAAGGATCGATACCGATGGCAACCGTAACGATTAAACATGTCACCAAAGCCTTTGGCGATAACGTGGTGCTGAAAGAATTTAACGAAACCTTTCAGGAGGGAGAATTCATCACGCTCCTGGGCCCCTCCGGCTGCGGCAAAACCACCATGCTGCGCATCATCGCGGGCTTTGAAAAGCCCACCTCCGGCGAACTGTACATCGACGATCAGCTGGTGTCCGGCGGCAAGACCTTCGTTCCCCCGGAAAAGCGCAGCATCGGCATGGTGTTCCAGAGCTACGCCGTGTGGCCACACATGAACGTCTTTGACAACGTGGCCTATCCGCTCACCATCAAAAAGGTGCCCAAGGCCGAGATCAGGCAGAGCGTGGACCGGGTGCTGGCCATCGTGCATCTGAGCCAGTACGCCCAGCGCTTCCCCAACCAGCTCTCCGGCGGCCAGCAGCAGCGCGTGGCTCTGGCCCGGGCCCTGGTGGCGGCCCCCAAGCTCCTGCTGCTGGACGAGCCCCTCAGCAACCTGGACGCCAAGCTGCGCGAGTCCATGCGCTTTGAGATCAAGGAGATCCAGCGGGAGCTGGGCATCACCGTGGTCTACGTCACCCACGATCAGACCGAGGCCATGGCCATGAGCGACCGCATTTTCCTTATCAACCGCGGCGTGGTGCAGCAGAGCGGCACCCCTCAGCAGATCTACAACGAGCCCGCCAACCAGTTCGTCATGGACTTCCTGGGCAAGGTGGATTTCTTCAAGGGCGTGGCGGAAAATGGCCGCATCACCTTCCCGGAGATGGGCAATCAGTCCATCGCCTACGACGGCCCCCGCAAAGGCCCGGTGGAGGTGGCCGTGCGCCCCGAAAACCTGTATTTCTGCGAGAACGGCGTCCTCCAGGGCAAGCTGGAGGCCCAGTATTACCTGGGCGACGTGGACGACTGCCGTGTGCGGGTGGGGGACACCCTGGTGCGCGTCATCGCCAACGGTCACGAATTCCAGGATCTGACCAACGGCCAGCCCGTCAGCCTGGGCATCCGGGATTTCAGGGTCTTTGAGGATAACGGCCTGCTGGAGCAGATGCTGCAGATCCAGACCTGATACTATTCTCAGAACATAATAAAATGAAATATGATGGAGCGCCCTCATCCGACCTCGCTGCGCTCGGCCACCTTCCCCCGCTGCGGCAGGGGAAGGCTCTTTTTGTTGCATTTTCAAACAATGCGGCAATAATCAAGCAAAAGGCGCACTATAAAAGCCTTCCCCTGCCGCAGCGGGGGAAGGTGGCCGACCATCGGGAGGTCGGATGAGGGCATCCTTTTCAATTTTAAGAGCAGTATCAGTCTGCCATCGCAATCCCCTCATAGGGCCGCAGCGTCAGTCTGCCGTCCTTCATCATGGGCACGTCTTCGTAGCTGTCCATCAGGCAGCGCTGTCCATTGGCCGGAACGGCGATGCTTTCACCCGTGAAATTGCAGTATACCGCTATCTTTTCATTCCCCAGCGTCCGTTCATAGGCGATGATCCCCGGCACATCGCAGATAAACCGGATATCGCCCTCGGCGATCACGTCCCTCTCTTTCCGCAGCCGGATGAGGCGCTTGTAGAAGGACAAAATGGAGGCTTCATCCTGTTTTTCCGCCTCCGCGTTGGCTTCGGACTTGCGGGTTGGCACATCGATCCAGGGGGTGCCCGAAGTGAATCCGGCGTTCTTTTCCGCGTTCCATTGCATGGGCGTGCGGCTGTTGTCCCGGGAACGGGCCATCAGCCGGGCCATGATGTCCGCCTCCGTCAGGCCCTGCTCCTGCAAAATGCGGTAGTAATTGAGGCTTTCCACGTCCCTGTATTGGCCGATGTCCTCAAAATAGGCGTTGGTCATGCCCAGCTCTTCTCCCTGATACACATAGGGCGTGCCCCGCATCAGATGGATGCACAGGGCCAGCATTTTGGCGGATTCCTTCCAATATTTTTCATCGTCGCCCAGCCGGGAGACCACCCGGGGCTGATCGTGATTGCACCAGAACAGGGCGTTCCAGCCGCCGCCGGCCTCCATGCCCTCCTGCCAGGTGGCAAAAAGATCGCGCAATTGCGCCAGATCCGGGGCCTGCAAGGCCCATTTGTCGCCGTTTTTGTAGTCGATTTTCAGGTGGTGGAAGCTGAACGTCATGCTCAGCTCTTTGTTTTCGGGCTTGGTATAGCGGATGCAGTGCGCCAGACTGGTGGAGCTCATTTCGCCCACGGTCACGTTTTCGCAGAGGCCGGTATCCCGGGCCAATTCCTGCAAATATTCGTGCACGTGGGGCCCGTCGGTATAGCAGCGACGCCCGTCGCCGGTGGGATCGTCCGCAAATACAGCGGGTTTGGAGATCAGGTTCACCACGTCGAAGCGGAAGGCCCGCACGCCCTTATGCTGCCAGAATCGGATCACGTTTTTCAGTTCTTCCCGCACCGCCGGGTTGTCCCAGTTCAGGTCGGCCTGGCTTACGTCGAACAGGTGCAGATACCATTTTTTGAGCTTCGGCACATATTCCCAGGCGCTGCCGCCGAATTTGGACTGCCAGTTGGTGGGCGGCGCGTCCGGCGCGCCCTCCCGGAAAATATAGTAATCCTGGTACTTTTTCTCCCCGGCCATGGCCCTTTGAAACCATTCGTGGGCGGTGGAGGTATGGTTGAACACCATATCCAGCATCAGGCCGATGCCGCGCTTTTCCGCCTCCCGCAGCAGTTCCTCCGCGTCCGCCATGGTGCCGAACATGGGCTCCACGCTGCAATAGTCCGCCACGTCGTAGCCGTTGTCCCGCTGAGGGGACTTGAAAAACGGCGTCAGCCAGATGTAATCCGCCCCCAAATCGCGGATGTAATCCAGCCTGGACGTCACGCCCCGCAGATCGCCGACGCCGTCGCCGTTGCTGTCGCAGAAGGACTTGGGATAGATCTGATAGACCACGCTGCGCTTGAAATCCGCCATTCGTATCGCCCGCTTTTCTTTATTGTTTGTCCTTAAGATAGCAAAGGAAGCGGGCGCTGTCAATCCCTTCTTGCGCAGGAAAAGGATCTGTATTAAAATAAAAAGCAGTTCAATTCAAAGGAGGCGCGATCCATGACCGAGCGCAATATCGGCCCCAAATGGCTGAGCAACGCGATTTTCTATGAAATTTATCCCCAGTCCTTCCGGGATACCAACGGCGACGGCATCGGCGATCTGAACGGCGTCATCGAAAAGCTGGATTATATCAAGGACCTGGGCTGCAATGCCCTGTGGCTCAATCCCTGCTTCCAGTCGCCCTTCCTGGACGCGGGCTACGATATCTCCGACTATTATCAGGTGGCCCCCCGCTACGGCACCAACGAGGATATGAAGCGGCTGTTTGACGAGGCCCACCGGCGGGATATGCACGTGCTGCTGGATCTGGTGCCCGGCCATACCTCCATCGAGCACAAGTGGTTCAAGGAATCCTGCAAGGCGGACCCCAATCCCTATACGGACCGCTATATCTGGACCCAGGGCTGGTTTGAGGTGCCCGAGGGCTACAACGCCCTGTGCGGCGTCTCCGAGCGCGAGGGCTGCTGCGTGGTCAATTTCTTCTCCCATCAGCCCGCCCTGAACTACGGTTATTACCAGCCGGACAAGCCCTGGCAGCAGGGCATGGAGGATCCCGGCCCCACCGCAACCCTGGAGGCCATGAAGGACGTGATGCGCTTCTGGCTGTCCATGGGCTGCGACGGCTTCCGGGTGGATATGGCGGGCTCCCTGGTCAAAAAGGACGTGGAGGGGAAGGGCACCATCGCCCTGTGGCGCAAGGTGCGCGCCTTCCTGCAAGCGGAATTCCCGGACGCCGCCATGGTGTCCGAGTGGGGCGAGCCGGACAAGAGCCTGCAGGGCGGCTTCCATATGGATTTCCTGCTGCATTTCGGCCCTTCCCACTATAACGACCTGTTCCGCTGCGAGCATCCCTTCTTCGGCGGCGACGGCGACGCCTCCGCCTTCGTGGCCAAATACGTGGACAGCTACGAAAAATCCGAGCGCAAGGGCCTGATCTGCATCCCCTCCGGCAACCACGATATGGATCGTCTGGCCCGCACCATGCAGGGCGTCCGGCAGAAGATCGCCTTCGCCTTCCTGCTGTCCATGCCGGGCGCGCCCTTCATCTATTATGGCGACGAGATCGGCATGCGTTATGTGGAGGGCCTGCATTCCGTGGAAGGCGGTTATCGCCGCACGGGTTCCCGCACGCCCATGCAATGGGATCACAGCGCCAACGCGGGCTTCTCCGCCGCCTCTCCCGAAAAGCTCTATCTGCCCCTGGACGCGGCGGCGGACCGTCCCACCGCCCAGGACCAGATGGGGGACGAGGATTCCCTCCGCAGCGAGATCCGGCGGCTCATCGCCCTGCGGCAGGCCCATCCCGCTCTGGGCAACCTGGCGGAGATCGACTTCCTGCCCATTGCCGAGAACGCCTATCCGCTGGCCTATGTGCGCAGCGCGCCGCAGGAAAAGCTGCTGGTGATCCTCAATCCTTCGGACCGGGCCGTGACCCTGCCCTGGGACCGTCCCTTGGGCCCGGCGGTGTACGCGCTGGGCGGGAAAATCCAAAAAACGGAAAACGGGTTGAGCGTTGCACCTCTTTCCGCCGGTTTTTACGCAATTGATTGACAAACGGCCCCTTTGACCGCATGGGCTTTGGCTTCCTTCTCTGAGAAAAATAATCAATCGAATCTTTTGCGGCACACGATCCTGTGTGCCGTTTTTTGGTTTGAAATTTACTTTTAGCGATTGACAAACGACGCAGATCGGCATATAATTAGATCACATAATATCGATAGCGCAAGTGTATATATCGAACCGCCCCATATCCCCGGGAGGTGGAAGTATCCCACATATCACCTGTACCCAAAAAGAGACGCATGCAGGACCGACCAGAAATAAGGAGATACGGCATGAATGAAAAAGTAAATACCGATCTGAGCGCCCAGGAGCGGGAGCAATATGAGGCGGTGGCCCGGGTCATTGAGCAATACCGGCAAAAACCCGGCTCGCTGATCATGGTGCTGCACGCCGCCCAGGAGATCTTCGGCTATCTGCCCATGGAACTGCAGCAGTTCATCGCGGACGGCATGGATATCCCCGTGTCCGAGGTCTGCGGCGTGGTCAGCTTCTATTCGTTCTTCTCCACCCAGAAGCGCGGCAAGCACACCATCCGCATGTGCCAGGGCACGGCCTGCTATGTGCGCGGCGGCAAAAAGGTGGTGGAGGCCATCAAGAAGGAGCTGGGCGTGGAGGTGGGCGGCACCACCGCCGACGGCCAGTTCACCTTCGAGATCGTGCGGTGCATCGGCTCCTGCGGCCTGGCCCCGGCCATGATGGTGGACGACGACGTATACAAGCAGGTGACGCCCACCAAGCTGCGGTGCATCCTGGCCCAGTATACCGAACAGGACGAACAGGGAGGTGAAACCGCATGATCAGGTGCGCAGACGATTTGCAGCGCATGAAGGAAGCCTATCTGGCCCGGATGGGCCAATACAAATACCTGGCCCTGGTGTGCTATTCCACCGGCTGCATCTCCTCCGGCTGCAAGGCCGTGCGGGACGCCATGGTGGCAGAAGTGGAAAAGGCCGGCCTCACCGACCAGGTGGCGGTCATCGAGGCGGGCTGCATGGGCACCTGCGCCGTGGGCCCGGTGGTGTTCATCCTGCCGGACGAGACCTACTATACCGAAATGAATCCCGAGCGCGTGCGCGACGTGGTGCGCCGCCATTTCATCGGCGGCCAGCCCATTGAAAAATACGCCTTCTATGACAGCGTGCAGAAAAAGCGCGTGCTCAACATCCACGAGGTGCCCTTCTTCCGGGATCAGGTGCGCATCGCCCTGCGCAACTGCGGCCTGATCGACGTGAACTGCATCAACAGCTACGTGGCCAAGGACGGCTATCTGGCCCTGGCCCGCATCCTGGAAAAGGGGGACCGCAGGGCTGTCATCGACGAAATGAAGCAGAGCGGCCTGCGGGGCCGCGGCGGCGCGGGCTTCCCCACCGGCGTCAAATGGGAGGCGGCCTACAATCAGCCCGGCGACGAAAAATATATCATCTGCAACGCCGACGAGGGCGACCCCGGCGCTTTCATGGACCGCTCGGTGTTCGAGGGCGATCCCCACAGCGTCATCGAGGGCATGCTGATCGGCGGCTACGCCATCGGGGCCAGCCACGGCGTGGTGTATCTGCGGGCGGAATATCCCGTGGCCATGCAGCGGCTCCAGCCCGCCCTGGAGGCGGCCCGGGAGCAGGGCCTGCTGGGGGAAAACATCCTGGGCTCCGGCTTTAGCTTCGATATCGAGATCCGCATCGGCGCAGGCGCTTTCGTCTGCGGCGAGGAAACGGCCCTGATGGCTTCGGTGGAGGGCCAGCGCGGCGAGCCCCGGCAGAAGCCGCCCTTCCCGTTCCAGAGCGGCCTGTTTGGCAAGCCCACCATCATCAACAACGTGGAGACCCTGGCCACCGTGCCCGCCGTCATGCTGCACGGAGCGGATTGGTTCCGCCAGTTTGGCACCGACAAGAGCCCGGGCACCAAGGTGTTCGCCCTGTCCGGCAACATCGTCAACACCGGCTTGGTGGAGGTGCCCATGGGCACGCCGCTTTCCGAAATGGTCTATTCCATCGGCGGCGGCATTCCCGGCGGCAAGGCCTTCAAGGCCGCCCAGACCGGCGGACCCAGCGGCGGCTGCATCACCAAGGAATATATCAACACGCCCCTGGACTATGAATCCCTCACGGCCCTGGGCTCCATCATCGGCTCCGGCGGCCTGATCGTCATGGACGAGGACACCTGCATGGTGGATACCGCCCGGTTCTATCTGGATTTCATCCAGGAGGAGAGCTGCGGCAAGTGCACCGCCTGCCGGGTGGGCACCAAGCGCATGCTGGAGATATTGGAGCGCATCTGCGCGGGCCAGGGATGTCTGTGCGATATCGACGCCCTGGAGCGGCTGGGCCGCATCATCCAGGATACCGCCATGTGCGGCCTGGGCCAAAGCGCGCCCAACCCCGTGCTGTCCACCATCCGCTTCTTCCGTCAGGAATACGAGGAGCACATCCTCTATCACAAGTGCGCGGCGGGCGTATGCGGCGAACTGGTTTCCAGCTCCTGCGAAAACACCTGCCCCGCGGGCATCAACATCCCCGGCTACATGAGCCTCATCGCCACCGGCGATTACCTGGGCGCGGCACGCATCATGCTGCGGGATAACCCCCTGTCCGGCATCTGCGGCCGCGTGTGCACCCATCCCTGCGAAAAGCGCTGCCGCCGCGGCACCGTGGACGAGGCCATGAACATCTGCGAGCTCAAGCGCTTCGCCACCGACTGGGCCTACCGCCAGGGCTTCCCCACGGACGCCGATCTTGCCCCCGTCGCCCACCTGGACAAAAAGGTGGCCATCATCGGCGCGGGTCCCTCGGGCCTCACCTGCGGCTATTATCTGGCGCGCCTGGGTTACAAGGTGGATATCTACGAGGCGGAATGCCGGGCCGGCGGCGTGATGACCTACGGCATCCCGGATTACCGCCTGCCCCAGGATATCCTGGAGCGGGAGATCCACAACATCGAGCGGGCCGGAGTCAACATCATCCTGAACACCAAGGTGGGCAAGGATATCACCTTCAATAGCCTGCGGAAAAAATATGACGCCATCTTTATCGGCATCGGCGCGCAAAAAGCCCTGCAGCTGGAGATCACCGGCGAAGATCTGGAGGGCGTGTACCACGGTCTGGACTTCTTAAAGCGCCATTTCCTTCACCGGGATCTGGACTTCACCGGCAAAAAGGTGGCGGTCATCGGCGGCGGCAATACGGCCATCGATTCCGCCCGCACGGCCATCCGCCTGGGCGCCCGGGAAGTGGTCATCCTCTATCGCCGCAACCTGGAGGATATGCCCGCGGACAAGAACGAGATCAAGGACGCCATGGAAGAGGGCGTCAAGATCCATACCCTGGCCAATCCCTCGGAATTCCTGGGCATGGATGGCAAACTGCGCTATATCATCATCAAAAAGCAGCAGATGGGCAAGTTTGACAGCTCCGGACGCCGCAGGGCCGTGGCCACCGGCGAAACCTACATCGAGGACTTCGACGTGGCCATCGCCGCCATCTCCCAGACCCCGGATACGGATTTCCTGAAGGACAAGCTGGAATTGAACGGCGCCCGCATCGCCGCGGATCACTTCACCCTGGCCACGTCTCTGCCCGGCGTGTTCGTGGGCGGCGACGCCCACCGCGGGCCGGAGGACATCGTCAACGCCGTGTACGAGGCCAAGGTGGCCGCCGCGGGCATCGACAAATACCTGGGCGGCCAGGGCGTGCTGTACAAGGGCTTTGACCAGGAGATCACCGATTACCACATCGAGGGCGACATCGTTCCCCACAACCGGTTCCTGACCCGACAGGTGGAGGCGGAGGAGGCCGTGGGCAGCTTCCGCGAGCGCAATCTGGGCATGCACGAATTGGACGCCCGCGCCGAAGCCAGCCGCTGTCTGCGCTGCGACAGGAGGTAAGCGAATATGGCAGATATCAAACTCACCATCAACGGCAAAGAATGCACCGCCCCTGCCGGCAGCACGATCCTGGAAGCGGCGGATCTCAACAATATCCACATCCCGCGGCTGTGCTATCTGCCGGGCATCCACAAATACGGGGCCTGCCGCATCTGCGTGGTGGAGCAGGTGAGCCCGCCCGCCCGCAATTTGCAGGCCGCCTGCGTGGTGGCCGCCCGGGACGGCATGGTCATCGAAACCAACAGCCCCCGGGTGCGCATCGCCCGCAAGGCCATGTACGAGCTGCTTTTGTCCAACCATGATCAAAACTGCCTCACCTGCTCCCGCAACCAGGACTGCGAATTCCAGGCCCTGGGCCGGGAGCTGGGGGTGGAGCGCTCTCCCTACGAGGGCGCAAGGAACGTGCTGCCCCTGGATGTCAGCCAGTCCATCACCCGGGATCCCAACAAGTGCATCCTGTGCCGCCGCTGCGTCAGCGTGTGCCGCAATATCCAGACCACCGCCGTGCTGACGGCGGAGAACCGCGGCTTCCAGACGGTCATCACCCCGGGCTTCGGCCTGCCCATCGGCAATACGGCCTGCACCTTCTGCGGCCAATGCGTTGTGGTGTGCCCCGTGGGAGCTTTGAAAGAAACCAGCCACAAGGACCGGGTGCTGGACGCCCTGGCGGACCCGAAAAAATACGTGGTGGTGCAGCCCGCGCCCGCCGTGCGCGTGGGCATCGGCGAGTGCTTCGGCCTCCCCGCGGGCAGCTGCGAGACGGGCCGTTTGGCCGCCGTGCTGCGGCGCATGGGCTTTGACGCGGTGTTTGACACCAACTGGAGCGCCGATCTGACCATCATGGAGGAGGGCACGGAATTCCTGGAGCGCTTTAAGAGCGTCCTTTCCGGCGGCGACGCCACCCTGCCCATGATGACCAGCTGCTCTCCCGGCTGGATCCAGTTCATTGAGCACAATTTCTCGGATCAGCTGGACCACCTGTCCACCTGCAAGTCTCCCCATGAGATGTTCGGCGCGGTGATCAAGAGCTATTACGCCAAGAAGATCGGCAAAAAGCCCGAGGATATGTACGTGGTCTCCGTCATGCCCTGCACGGCCAAAAAGACCGAGTGCGCCCGGCCGGAGCTGCAAAACGACGGCGTGCCCAACGTGGACGCCGTGATCACCACCCGGGAGCTGGGGGATATGATCAAGGCCATGGGCATCGATTTCCTGTCCCTGCCCGAGGAGGAGTTTGACGCGCCCCTGGGCCTGTCCTCCGGCGCGGCGGATATCTTCGGCGTCACCGGCGGCGTCATGGAGGCTGCCCTGCGCACGGTGTATGAGATCATCACGGGCCGCGAACTGCCCTTCCCCAATCTGCACGTGTCGCCCATCGTGGGCCTGGAGGAGATCCGGGAGGCCACCATTAAGCTCGAGAACGTCAAGCCCGAGTGGCAGGCGGCGGAGGGCTTCGAGGTGCGCATCGCCGTCACCAGCGGCTATGCCGGGGCGCGCAAGCTCATGAACCAGATCAAGGAAGGAAAATCGCCCTATCACTTCATCGAGGTCATGGGCTGTCCCGGCGGCTGCATCACCGGCGGCGGCCAGCCCCGGCCCCGGCAGGATATCAATATCGTGCGGCAAAAGCGGCTGGAGGCCATCTATGGCGAGGACGAGCGCAAGCCCCTGCGCAAATCCCATGAAAATCCGGCCCTGCTGGCCTTCTATCAGGAGTGGGGCCAGCCCGGCTGCCATGCCTCCCATGAATATCTGCACACCCATTATGTCCCGCGCGGCAAATATAACGGCCTGACGGAGGAAGACTTTGTGGTCAAGGCCCAGGGCTGATATCCATTTGCGCAGGCCGCTGCATTCCCCGTGGGCAGCGGCCTGTTTTTCCTTTGCGCTGTTGCTCCTTCTCTGATTGACGAAACCTCTCTTTTTTACTATAATGATGAAAACCACGTAAAACGGGGAGAATTATGCAGTTTTTGATGTATCCCAACCCCGCGTCCGAGGAGGCGCGCGCCCTTTCCGCCATGCTGGCCCAGCGACTTTTGCGGGAGGGGCAGCAGGTGTGCGCGGCGGATCAGCCGGAATTGGCGGATATCGCCGTGGTGCTGGGCGGAGACGGCACGGTGCTGCGGGCCATTCGCGCCCTGCAGGTGGATAAGCCCATCTGGGCCATCAATTGCGGCCATCTGGGATATCTGACGGATTGCCAGAAGGAAAACGCCATGCAGGGATTGGATAAGATCCTGCAAAGTGAATTCCACCTGGAATACCGCACGCGCCTGGGCGGCACGCTGATGAACGGGGTGCGGGTATCGGCCCTCAACGAGATATTGTTCCATCGCGGTGCCTGCGTGCACACGCTGGAGATGGAGGTGTCCGTCAACGGCAGCCTGGCCCTGCGCTACCGGGGCGACGGCCTGATCCTGTGCACGCCGTCCGGCTCCACGGCCTATAATCTGTCGGCGGGCGGCCCGGTGCTGATGCCGGAGATGGAGCTCATGGCCATGACGCCCATCTGCGCCCAATCTCTGTCCGCCGTGCCCATTGTGGTGTCCTCCCACGATCACGTGGTGGTGCGCTGGTATATGTCCAACCGGGACGGTCAGGAGGAGAGGCCCGACCTGACGGCGGACGGCCAGGAAAAATATTTGCTGCCCCTGGAGGGCACCCTGGATATGAACGGGGAATTGCCTCCCGTGGCCCTGGTGCGCACGGAGGAAAACGATTTTTACAGACGCTTGCAGCATCGCATGCATTGGAATGCGGAATAGGAGAGCCTATGAATCGGATCATTGAAAAAACGCCGCTCAACCCCACCGTCACCCGCATGGTGGTGGAAGCCCCGCTGGTGGCCCGGAAGGCCGAGCCCGGCCAGTTCATCATCCTGCGCACCCATGAGGACGGCGAGCGCATCCCCCTCACAGTGGCGGATTTTGACCGGGAAAAGGGCACCGTCACCATCATTTTCCAGATCGTGGGCGCCACCACGGAGAAGCTCAACCACCTGAACGCCGGAGACATGATCCACGATTTCGTGGGTCCCCTGGGCCGCGCCACCGAAACCGAGGGCCTTAAAAAAGTGGCCGTGGTGGGCGGCGGCGTGGGCTGCGCCATCGCCTGGCCGGTGGCCAAAAAGCTCCACGACCAGGGCTGCGAGGTGCACAGCATCATCGGCTTCCGCACCCGGGATCTGGTGATCCTGGAGGATGAATTCGCCCGGGTGTCCGATCAGCTGCGCCGCGTCAGCGACGACGGCAGCTGGGGCGACAAGGGCCTGGTGACGGACGCCCTGCGGGAATTGCTGGAAGCAGGCGAGCGCTATGACGAGGTGATCACCATCGGCCCCCTGCCCATGATGAAGTTCGTGTGCAAGTTGACCCGGGAATACGATGTCAAAACCGTGGCCAGCATGAATTCCATCATGATCGACGGCACCGGCATGTGCGGCTGCTGCCGCCTGACCGTGGGGGGCAAGGTGCGCTTCGCCTGCGTGGACGGCCCGGATTTTGACGGCCATCAGATCGATTTTGACGAGGCCATGGCGCGCGCCACCAGCTATCGGGAGTTTGAGCGCCATGCCCATGAGGAAGCCTGCAATCTGTTCCGGGAGGTGCGCTGAACATGCCCAATATGATCAAGACCAAATATCCCATGCCCACCCAGAGCCCGGAGGCGCGCATTTGCAATTTTGAGGAAGTGGCCCTGGGCTACGGCCTGGAAACGGCGCAGCTGGAGGCCCAGCGGTGCCTGAACTGCAAAAACCAGCCCTGCGTCAGCGGCTGTCCCGTGCAGGTGCACATTCCCGATTTCATTCGCCTGATCGTCAAGGGGGACATGGAGGGCGCCTATCAGACCATCGCCCAGACCAACGCTTTGCCCGCCGTCTGCGGGCGCGTGTGCCCCCAGGAAAGCCAATGTGAAAAGCATTGCGTCCGGGGCCTGCGGGATGAGCCCGTGGCCATTGGCCGCCTGGAGCGTTTCGCGGCGGATACCCATAACGCCCGGGAGGCGGAGAAGCCCCCAAAGCCCGCCTCCAACGGCCATAAGGTGGCGGTGGTGGGCAGCGGACCCTCCGGCCTGGCCTGCGCGGGGGACCTGGCGCGGCTGGGCTACCAGGTCACGGTGTTCGAGGCTCTGCATCGGGCGGGAGGCGTGCTGGTGTACGGCATTCCGGAGTTCCGTCTGCCCAAGGCCATCGTGCGCCGGGAGATCGACACCCTGCAGGCGCTGGGGGTGGAGATCAGCACCAATACCGTCATCGGCAAGACCATCACCGTGGACGAACTGATGACCGAATATGGCTATGAGGCCGTCTTTGTGGGCTCCGGCGCGGGATTGCCCAAATTTATGAGCATCCCCGGCGAAACCCTCAAGGGCGTCTATTCCGCCAATGAATTCCTCACCCGCGTGAACCTGATGCGCGCCTCCGTGCCCGGCAGCGATACGCCGGTTCAGCTGGCGAAGCACGTGGCCGTGGTGGGCGGCGGCAACGTGGCCATGGACGCGGCCCGGTGCGCACGCCGTCTGGGGGCCGAGGTCACGGTGGTCTATCGCCGCACCCGGGATGAATTGCCCGCCCGGCTGGAGGAGGTGGAGCACGCCATGGAGGAGGGCATCGTGTTCAACTTCCTCACCAATCCCGTGGAAGTGCTGGGGGATGAGAACGGCTGGGTGAAGGCCATCCGCTGTCTTAAAATGGAACTGGGCGAGCCCGACGCCAGCGGACGCCGCCGCCCGGTGGCCATTCCCGGCAGTGAGCACGATCTGCCCATGGACGCCGTCATCATGGCCCTGGGCACCTCGCCCAACCCCCTGATCCGCGATACCACCAAGGGCCTGGAAACCCAGCGCTGGGGCGGCATCATTGCCGAGGAAGGCACAGGCAAAACCAGCCGCGAGGGCGTATATGCCGGCGGCGACGCAGTGACCGGCGCGGCCACGGTGATATTGGCCATGGGCGCGGGCAAGCAGGCCGCCGCGGCCATCCATCAGTATATTCAAAGCAAATAATATGAAAGCCCCGCTTCCCGGCGGGGCATTTTTATGCCTTTTATGGGATCATCGAACATAAAAATGAATTATTTGCGGACTTGTTTATGCATTCTTCTTTTGCTATAATATGGATGGAAAAATGCCAGGGAGGGCAATATGAACGGCATGGGACGGATCCATCTGTATACCGGCTGTGGAAAAGGCAAAACCACGGCGGCGGTGGGCTTGACCGTGCGCCTGATCGGAAGGGGCGGCGCCGTTGTTTTCGCGCAGTTTTTGAAGGGTGAAAACAGCGGCGAGCGGGCCGTGCTGGCAAAGCTTCCGGGGGTGGACCTGCTGCCCGTGCCCGACGAAATCAAATTCGTGTTCCAGATGACCTCCCGGGAAAAGGAAGCCTGTGCGCAAGGGGCGCATGGGCAATTTTTGCGTGCCTGCGAGGCTGCGGCGCATGCCGACCTGCTGGTGCTGGACGAGATATTGGACGCCATCGAAACCGGCATGCTGGCGGAGGATGCGGTGCTGGACTATCTGCGCCATAAACCCGCCTCCCTGGAGGTGGTGCTGACGGGCCGCCGGGCTTCGGACACGCTCAAGGAGCTGGCGGATTACGTCATGCGGGTGGACAGCGAAAAGCATCCCTACGAGCGGGGCTTGCCCGCCCGGGAAGGGATCGAGTTTTAAGGAGAATTTATGCGGCAAATATCTGCGGAGACCATCCGGAAAAAGGTCTATGATCTGATTTTGCAGGCCAGCTATCACATCGGCGACGATGTATGCCGCGCGGTGTCGGAGGCCCGGGAAAAGGAGCCTTCGCCCGCGGGACGCGCCGTGCTGGGCCAATTGCTGGATAATTACGCCATCGCCCGGGAGGAAAACGTGGCCATCTGCCAGGATACCGGCATGTGCGTCATCTTTCTGGAGATCGGCCAGGACGCGCACGTCACGGGCGGCGATCTGAACGAAGCCCTGAATCAGGCGGTGCATGACGCCTACACCGAGGGCTACCTGCGCAAAAGCGTGGTGCGCGATCCCCTGTATCAGCGGGAGAACACCCGGGACAACACCCCCGCGGTGGTTCACACCCGCATTGTGCCGGGCGAAAACATCGACATCCTGGTGACGCCCAAGGGCTTTGGCAGCGAAAACATGTCCCGCATCAAAATGCTGGTGCCCGCCGACGGCGAGCAGGGCGTTATCGATTTTGTGGTGGACGCCGTGCGCCAGGCCGGGCCCAATCCCTGCCCGCCGGTCATCGTGGGCGTGGGCATCGGCAGCACCATGGAGGGCGCGGCTCTCATGGCCAAGCGCATGACAGCCCGTTCCCTGGATGCGCCCAACCCCGATCCCCGCTATGCCGAACTGGAGCAAAAAATATTGAAGCGCATCAACGCCCTGGGCATCGGCCCGGCGGGCATCGGCGGGCGCTGCACCGCCCTGGCGGTGAACATCATGACCGCGCCCACCCATATCGCGGGCATGCCCGTGGCGGTCAACCTGTGCTGCCACGCGGCCCGTCACGCCCACGCGGTGCTGTAAAGGAGGGAAGAAAATGGCCGCGATCCATATCGATTTGCCCTTGACCCCGGAAAAGGTGGCTTCCCTCCGCGCGGGAGACGAAGTGATATTCAATGGCGTGCTCTATACCGCCCGGGACGCCGCCCATAAGCGCCTGGTGGCCTGTCTGGACGAGGGCCGCCCCCTGCCCTTCGACGTGCGGGGACAGCTGATCTATTATGTGGGCCCCGCGCCCGCCTCTCCCGGCCATGCCGTGGGCTCCGCCGGCCCCACCACCAGCTATCGCATGGACGCCTACGCCCCCCGCTTGCTGGATGAGGGCCTGCTGGGCATGATGGGCAAGGGCAAGCGCAGCCCCGCCGTCATTGACAGCATGAAAAAGAACGGCGCGGTGTATTTCGGCGCGGTGGGCGGCGCGGCGGCGCTGATCGCCCGCTGCATCGTGAAGAGCGAAGTGATTGCTTATGAGGACCTGGGCGCGGAGGCCATTCATCGCTTCACCGTCCGGGATTTCCCCGCCCTGGTGCTCATCGACAGCCAGGGAAACAATTTGTACGAAATCGGTCCCAAACAATATCAAACGGAGGAACAAAATGGCTGAGAGAAGAATGGTGCTGGGCGTGATCGGCGCGGACGTGCATGCCGTGGGCAATCAGATTTTGAATTATGCTTTTACCGAGGCGGGCTTTTCCGTGGTGAACCTGGGCGTCATGGTATCCCAGGAGGAATTCATCGAGGCTGCCATCGAATCGGATGCCAAGGCCATCGTGGTGTCCTCCCTTTACGGCCATGGCGAACTGGATTGCCGGGGCCTGCGGGAAAAGTGCGACGAGGCCGGTCTCAAGGGCATTTTGCTTTATGTGGGCGGCAACATCGTGGTGGGCAAGCAGCCCTTTGAAGAGGTGGAAAAGCGCTTCAAGGCCATGGGCTTTGACAAGGTGTTCGGCCCCGGCACTCCGCCGGAGGTCACCATTGAGGCCCTGAAAAAGGACTTCGAGCTCCTGGAGGCCCAGGCATGAAGCCCGTGCTGCTGGTGGACTTCGGCTCCACCTATACCAAGGCCACGGCGGTGGAGGCCGAAAGCGGAAAGCTTATGGGCACCGCCCAAAGCTATACCACCGTGGAGCAGGATATCTCCCTGGGCCTGGAAAAGGCGCTGGCAGAACTCAAGGGCCAGACGGGCGCGTTGGAATATGAGAAGCGCTATGCCTGCTCCTCCGCCGCGGGCGGCCTGCGCATGATCGCCAGCGGCCTGGTGCCCAGCCTCACCAGCGAGGCGGCCAAGCGGGCGGCTCTCGGCGCGGGAGCCAAGGTGATCCGGACCTACGCCTACGAGCTCACCGAGGACGACACGGCGGAGATCGCCGCCCTGGCTCCGGATATCCTGCTGCTGTGCGGCGGCACCGACGGCGGCAATTCCGCCTGCGCCCTGCATAACGCCGAGGCCATCGCGTCCATCGATCGGGATTTCCCTGTGGTGGTGGCCTGCAACCGGGCCTGCGCCCGAAAGTGCGCGGAGATATTGACGGCGGCGGGCCGGGAGGCCATCGTCACCGAAAATGTCATGCCCCAGTTCAATTCCCTCAACATCGAGCCCTGCCAGAAGGTGATCCGCGAGGTGTTCCTGCGCCGCATCATCCAGGCCAAGGGCCTCAGCCGCATGCATGAATTGATCTCCGGCATCCTGATGCCCACCCCCGCGGCGGTCTTGCAGGCCCTTACCGTGCTCAGCGAAGACCTGGGGGAGCTGTGCGCCGTGGATCTGGGCGGGGCCACCACGGATATCTATTCCATCACCGAGGGCCTGCCCACCAAGGCGGGTACGGTGCTGCGGGGCCTCCCCGAGCCCTACGCCAAGCGCACGGTGGAGGGGGATATCGGCATGCGGTATTCCGCGAACGGCGTGCTGGAGGCCGTGGGCCTCAAGCGACTGTGCAGCAATGCCGATATCACCGAGGAGCAAATGACCGCCTGGCTTGCCCGCATCCAGGAGGATAAGGGCATCCTGCCTCGGGAGCCCTGGGAACAGCAGGCGGATTTCGCCCTGGCCGCCACCGCCATCGAGGTGGGCCTGGCCCGGCACGCAGGGGAAATCGAGCCGGTATATACACCCATGGGCCTGGCCTACCAGCAGACCGGCAAGGATCTGACCCGCGTGAAGCAAATATTGCTCACCGGCGGCGCACTGATCCATACCGGCAAGGCGGCGGAACTGGCCCAGAAGGCCATGGCCACCACCTTCTATCCCAGTTCCCTCATGCCCCGTCAGGCTCAGGCCGTGGTGGACCGCCATTACATCCTGTCGGCCATGGGGCTGCTCAGTCAATATGATCGTACTTTGGCAAAAACCATGATGATAAAGGAGCTTTTGTGATTATGGAAGTCCAAAATCGCAAGATCACGGAGGAGGCGTTCGAGGCGGAACGCCAAACCGTTCTGACCCAATGGCCCACCGGCGCGGAGGTGGATCCCCAGGAGGCCCTGCGCTATCAGGAGGCCATCGCGCCCGCCAAGCGCTTCGCCCCGGCTATGGCCAAGGCAAAAAAGGAGCGCCGCACCCTGATCCAGCCCCGGGCGGGCGTGCCGGTCATCGCCGAGCACATCAAGCTGATGCAGTACCTGCAGGACAACGGCGAAGCGGACCTCTTGCCCACCACCATCGACAGCTACACCCGTTTGAACCGCTATGAGGAGGCCGAGGTGGGCATCCGGGAGAGCCTCACCCAGGGCAAGGCCATGCTCAACGGCTTCCCGGCGGTGAACCACGGCGTGCAGGGCTGCCGCATGGTGACGGAGAGCGTGCGCGTGCCCATCCAGGTGCGCCACGGCACGCCGGACGCCCGCCTGCTGGCGGAAATCACTCTGGCGGGCGGTTTCACCAGCTATGAGGGCGGCGGCATCAGCTACAATATTCCCTATGCCAAAAACGTCTCGCTGGAAAAGACCATCCGCGACTGGATGTACGTGGACCGCCTGGTGGGCTGGTATCAGGAGCGCGGCATCACCATCAACCGCGAGCCCTTCGGCCCCCTGACAGGCACCCTGGTGCCGCCCTGCGTGTCCCATGCGGTGGCCATCATCGAGGCGCTGCTGGCGGCGGAACAGGGCGTCAAGAGCCTGTCCGTGGGCTATGGCCAGCTGGGCAATCTGGTGCAGGACGTGGCCGCCATCCGCACGCTGGAAGAATTGACCGACGAATACATGAAGAAATACGGCCATGAGGACGTGGAGGTCACCACGGTGTTCCATCAATGGATGGGCGGCTTCCCCCAGGACGAGGCCAAGGCCTTTGGCGTCATCAGCTGGGGCAGCGCCGCGGCGGCCATCGCCCATGCCACCAAGGTCATCGTCAAGACGCCCCACGAGGCCGTGGGCGTGCCCACCATGGAGGCCAACGCCCAGGGTCTGCGCTGCACCAAGCAGGTGATCACCATGCTGTGCGACCAGTACCTGCCCGAAAGCCTGCTCTCTGCCGAAATGGAGATCATCAAGGCCGAGACCCGCTGCATCCTGGATAAATGCTTCGAGCTGGGCGAGGGCGATATCGCCGTGGGCGCGGTGCGCGCCTTCCAGGCGGGGGTCATCGACGTGCCCTTCGCCCCCAGCCGCTTCAACGCCGGCAAGATCATGCCCGCCCGGGATAACGACGGCGCGGTGCGCATGCTGAACATCGCCGGCCTGCCCTTCACCGAGGACCTCAAAGCCTTCCATCTGGAGAAGATCGCGGAGCGCGCCAAGGCGGAAAAGCGGGCCGTGTCCTTCCAGATGGTCATCGACGATATCTACGCCATTTCCAAGGGCCGCCTGGTGGGCCGCCCGAGAGGATAAAAGGAGGAAAACATGAAAATCGTAGATCTGGTGTGCGCTCCCGCGCGGACGGGCTTCTACTTTGACGATCAGCGGGCCATCAAGGCCGGGGCCAAGCCGGACGGCACGGCCTATGTGGGCAATACCGTCACGCCGGGCTTCACCTCCGTGCGCCAGGCGGGCGAAGCCATCTCCGTCATGCTGGTGCTGGAAAATGGCGATATCGGCTGGGGCGACTGCGCCGCCGTGCAGTATTCCGGCGCGGGCGGGCGGGACCCCCTGTTCCTGGCTCGGGATTTCATCCCCATCATCGAAAAATACATTAAGCCCGTGCTGGTGGGCCGGGAGGCGGACAGCTTCCGCGACCTGTGCCGGGATATGGAGGCCATCCAGGTGGAGGGCAAGCGTCTGCATACCGCCGTGCGCTACGGCGTGTCCCAGGCCATCCTGGACGCCGTGGCCAAGGCCAGCCATCGGCTCATGTGCGAGGTGGTGGCGGACGAATACGGCTGCGCCGTGTCCGATCATCCCATCGCCATCTTCACCCAGTCCGGCGACGCCCGCTATGACAATGCCGATAAAATGATCATCAAGCGCGCCGACGTCATGCCCCACGCCCTCATCAACCACATCGACAAGATCGGCCATCAGGGCGAGGTGCTGGCGGACTACGTGCGCTGGCTGGCAAACCGCATCCGCAGCCTGTCCGGCGATCCCGATTATCTCCCCGTGCTGCATATCGACACCTACGGCATGGTGGGCGCGGTGTTCGGCAATGGCAACATCACCGCCATGGCGGACTACCTGCAGCAGCTGGAGGAGATCGCCAAGCCCTTCCATCTGCGCATTGAGGGTCCCATCGACGACGATGAGCACGAGGCCACCATCGTCCATCTGGCGGCCCTGACCGCTGAATTGGACAAGCGCGGCAGCAAGGTGGAGATCGTGGCGGACGAGTGGTGCAACACCCTCGAAGACGTCATCGAGTTCACGGACCGTCACGCCGGTCACATGGCCCAGATCAAGACCCCCGATTTGGGCGGCATCAACAACACCATCGAGGCCGTGCTGTACTGCAAGGCCCACGGCATGGGCGCCTATCAGGGCGGCACCTGCAACGAGACGGACCGCAGCGCCCAGGTCTGCGTGCACGCCGCCATGGCCACCCAGCCCGTGCAGATCCTGGCCAAACCCGGCATGGGCGTGGACGAGGGCTTCATGATCGTTTACAACGAGATGCAGCGCATTTTGGCCCTGCGGGCGGCGAAAAAGTAAGATTATAAGGGAACGCGCTTTCTGAAGAAATCCTCATGCCGTGAACGGCCCTACCATAAATGAAACAAAATCGTAGTTTCCGGGCGCAGAAAAGAGTATAATGAACACACG
>CACZLE010000010.1 GCA_902781945.1 uncultured Eubacteriales bacterium
ATTGCTGACAGCAGCTTGCGCTTCGCTACACTTGGCGGTAACTACCCGTGGCAGGACTTTCACCTGCAAGAATTGTGCCATGCCCGGCACACTACAAAATCGGCGTGACCGCAATGGTCACGCCGATTTCATATCCTTTTGACTGGGTAATTGCAAGCGCAAAGCAAGTTCCTTATGAAGTGCCGCCCAACGCGCTCCCGTTTTTTTACGCGATCTTGAGGATACTGACGCTGAAGCTCTGGTTCATGGAGGCCACGGACAGGCTGGCCTGCACCTGGAAGGTGGAAACCATGGCCGTCTCCACGATGAAGGTGGCGGCGATGCCGCTCTGCTCTCCGGCTATGCTGGTTTCGCCAGCGCTGTACAGGGTCAGGGCCGCGCCGTTGAGCATGGGGATGGCGCGGAAATCACCGGGCGTGGAGCCGTCCGTGTGGATGGCGTAAGAGATCAGATAGGTGCCGGGCTGCAGCTGTACGGAGGTGCCGCCGGGCACGATATCCCGGGTCTGACGGGAATAGGTCTGGGCCGTCATGCTGTACATGGCGCCGTTGGCCACCGCCTGAGCGGCTTCGCCCATCTGCGCAAAGGCCAGCTCCACGGGAAGGGGCTCGCCCGCAGGGCCCGTGGGACCGGTGGGACCCGTAGGACCGATGGGGCCGATCTCGCCCGCGGGACCGGTGGGACCAATTTCACCCGCAGGACCCGTGGGGCCGATCTCGCCCGCAGGACCCGTAGGACCGATTTCACCCGCAGGACCCGTAGGACCGATTTCACCCGCAGGACCCGTGGGGCCGATCTCGCCCGCAGGGCCGGTGGGACCGATTTCGCCCGCAGGGCCGGTAGGACCGATCTCGCCCGCAGGGCCCGTGGGGCCGGGAACGCCGTCGCCGGAAGGACCGGTGGGACCCATAGGACCCATAGGGCCCATGGGGCCGGTAGGGCCGGTGGGACCATAGACCGGACGCCAACCGCCATTGCAGCCAAAGATGGAACCGCAGCCCGCGAACTGCGAATTATTGCAGCAACAATTTGCCATAAAAATCACCCGTCATTTTGCAGATTGGGTCGTTTCCTGACCCACTGCATCCTATGACGGGCGACTTGAAAACGTTACTTTTTGGGCAGCAGCTTGCAGATAAAGGGGAAGCTCATGGGCCACACGCCCGCCGCGAACACCACCATGCAGAAATAGCGGATGCCGTTGGCGATGGCCGCGCCGTTGAACAGGGCGTTGAGGGGCGCTTTGAGCACCGCCCGGATGCCCATGGTCAGGGCCAGACCCAGCACCGCCTTGACGATCTGTGCCGGGATGGACGCCTCCACGGTGAAATGGACGAACTTTTGATCCATCCAATAGGCCACGATCATGCCCAACACGGCGAAGAACAGCAGGTAGGCGTTCTTGACGCCCTCGGCCAGATTCTCCGTCTCGATATCCGCAGGGAAGGGATACACGCTGACATAGATCAGATACAGCGCCGCCAGGCCCGCCATGCAGAAAAACAGGGCGTACATGCGGCGCGGCGTCACATTCTCCTCTTTAAAGAGCGGGCGCATGAGGAACACCAGCGCCAGGCCCACCACGATGCTGACCCCCACGTCCAGGGGCGTGTGGACGCCCAGGTACATGCGGGAGATGGCCACCAGGGCATAGACGACGAACAGCGCGATTTTGATCCATTTCTTTTTCGCCAGCAGCGCCGGGGCCACCAGCGCCGCGGCGGCGTTCTGGGTATGGCCGCTGGGGAAGGAATAGCCGCCCGCGTCGGCCCGGGCCGCCTCCACGATGGTGAAATTGGGGGCCTGCACCCAGGGACGGGAAATGCGGAAGGCCAGCTTCAAAAACTGATTGAGCACCGTGCCCACCAGGCCCACGGACAGCATATAATAGCCCGCCCGCTTGCTGACGCACCACAGGGCCACGATGGCCAGGGCGATGAAGAGCATTTCGCCGCCGAATTCCGTAAAGACCAGCATCACCCGGTCCAGCCAGGGCATACGCATTTTTTCAAAAAAGTACAGCAGTTGCATAGGTTCCTCCTTCGTTTATCTTCCGCATCGGACGATATCGTAGATCATGATGGCCCCGGCCACCGAGGCGTTGAGGGATTCCGCGCCGCCCACCATGGGGAGCTTGACCCGCTGGATGCCGGGCACGGCGTACACTGCGGGCGATATACCCGCGCCCTCGTTGCCGATGATCACGCATACGCCGTCCTTGGTGCGGGTCCGTTCAAAATAGGGGCTGCCGTCCAGGGCCCCGGCGTACAGATCATGGGTTTCGCTCAGGGCCGTCAGTATGCCGGGCAGATCGCCGGAATAGACGGGCACCCGGAACACCGCGCCCATGGAGGCCCGCAGGGCCTTGGGACCGTAGGGATCAGCGCATTGCCGGTCGATCAGCAGGCCGTCAAACCCCGCGGCGTCCAGCGTGCGCAGCACGGTGCCCACGTTGCCAGGGTCCTGCACGGCGTTGAGGGCAGCCAGCTTCATGGGCCGATGGGGCAGCGCCCGGCCAGGATCGGGCAGCGGGCACACAGCCAGGATCCCCTGCGGGGCCTTAGCGTCGCACAGAGCCGCCAACACGTGGTCGGAGAGGATACAGCGCTCGATGCCCTGCCCTCTGGCTTTCTCCAGATGACCGGCATATTTCACCACGGCGCTCTCCGCCACCAGCAGCGCCCTGGCACAGCCTACCGCCAGGGCTTCCCCCGCCAGATGATCGCCCTCGGCCAAAAAAAGGCGCTGCGCGGCGCGTCCCTTGGTTTCCCGCAGGGCACGCCACGCTTTGACCTGTTGATTTTGCAAGCTGGTGATGTGGTTTTCCGTCATGCTTTGTCCTCATGCAGCAGCGCCAGCGTCCGGGGCATGGCCTGGGGCAGATCGCCCAGCGCCTCGGCTTTGACGCCATAATAGCGCATATGGGGAACCACCCACGCGCTGACCGCGTAATCCAGGGCGTCCGCAATGCCGCCGGACATGCGCGGCGCGGCGAAGCTGATATAGTCGTACATCTGCCGCCGCACCTGGTTGGGCAGGGCCGCGCGGGCCTCCCGCAGGGCCTTTTCCAACTCGGACAGCAGGTTCAGGGCCGCTTCCGGCGGGGTGACGCGCTCCCGCATCAGGGCGTCGCGGACGGCCTCCGCCTTGACCGGCGGGCAAACGGGCATATCGGTGAAGCTCCAGCCCTCCGCCGTCGCCAAGCGGGCCACCGGCCAGGGATACCGGGCGTAAGCGATGACGCCGGAGGCGAACTCATCCCATTCGGGATAGGGGCTGACGGTGATATGGGTGTAGTTTTCGGGATGATCGCTGCCCTCGCAGCCGATGACCAGGCGGAAGGTGTCGCCCCCCTCCTGCACGCGCACGAGGCCCGTTTCCTCCACAGCCTCCACCCCCAGCGCCCGGCCCAGGGCATGGGCGGCGGCCAGGGCGTCCGCCCGGGCCTCCATGGCGATCTCCAGCTGATGGGGCGCCACGGTCAGCAGCGTCAAAAGATGCAGGGCGTCGTTCTTGTCGCACTTCGCGCCGGCGCTTTGCAGGGCCCGCTGCACGCGGTCACACAGATTGTCCAGTTCGGCATAGCCGCCCACCTCGCCCTTGACATAGACGATATCGGGATCGGCCTTCGCCATTTCGGCCAGCAGGGCGTCCCGCTCCTCCAGGAGTTTGGAGCGCTCCACCTCGATCTTTTCCAGATCCTGCCGGGCGTCGGCGGTCTGCTGCTGGAGCCGGGTCAGGGTCTCCTTTTCGGCGGCAGACGCCTGACCGATGGCCTCCTGACGCAGGGCGGACAGATTCTTTTCCGCCGCCTCCACCTGCATCAGCAGCGCCAGCCGCTCAGCCTCCAGATCCTGGATCTGGCTGTTCATGGCCCGGGCCACGGCGTCGGAGCCATGGCTGCACAATTGCTGGTTCAGGATGTTCTGCACGCCGGTCATGCTGAGGAAATGGGCCGCGGCCTGCCGCTGCATATCGGGCATGGCCCACAGCTTGTCCAGGGAATGACGGAAGGCGTCCATGGGGTTCTCCACCGGGCGGGTGGCAGTGCCCGCGTTCAGCACGGCCCCGGGCGCTTCCACCCGGCCCGCGCGAAGCTGCTGACCCACAGCGTCCACCAGGGCGTTGTGGGCGCGCTGGGGCATGGCGGGACGGCGGGCCACGGTCTGATAGAGGGGCATGCCGTTCAATTTCTTTTCGGGGGTCTCGGCCTCCGAAGCGCGTTCCGATTCAGCGTGGATCGCCTCAGCGTGCTCGTTGCGGGGCCAGTAGAACAGCTTTTCCGTGCCGTCGGGCAGGGTGACGGCATAGAGGCCCTCGCTGTCCGGGGCCAGGGGCGCGGCGCCCTCCTGCTCCAGGCCGGTGGCCCGGCTGACGGGGCCGTTGATCCTGCCGCCGCTGCGCAGATAGCACAGGGGCGTGGCGGCGCGGCTGATCTTTTCCTTGTCGCTGATCTCAGCGCTGATCACCTCGTAGAACAGCTGCTGCGGGATGGCCTGCACGGCGTCGGAATAGACGATGAACTGGTTATTTTCGCCGCGCTGGGGCGCATAGTTCTTGTTGGTGCGGATCTTGACGGCGTCGGCGGGCAGATTGAGCAGATCCAACACGCACAGGGGAGCCAGCTCCCGCATGCGCTCCTTGAAGGTGTGCTGCTCGTTTTTGTCGGGCACGATGCGCAGATAGCCCTCGTCCGGCAGAGCGTCTATATCCGCCTGGGCCACCGCGCCATCGGCGGTGAGCAGGGGCTTGATCCTGAAATACGCGCGCTGGATATTGTCCTCTTCCACATATGACAACACAATACGACCAGTAAAATCCATAAAAAAGCAGATACTCCTCTCCCATATCAATTTTTAAATTGCTTTCGCATGGTTATATTTTATCTTTTTTTTCCCTTTCCGTCAAGGGTTCTTGTCATTTTCGGAACAATTCTCCTTTTTCGGGACAAAAGGCGGGGTTTTCCGCTTTTTCTGTTTTATTTGAGGCAGGAAAAACGAAAAAAACGGCGTATTAAATAAAGATGTGTCTTTCACGCAATTTCCTGGAGGTTATTGTTTGCATGAATTTATTGAAGCTGCGCGAGAAACTGGGAAACGAAGAATTTGACGCCGCCCGGGCGCTGTACCGCCGGGGAGCCGTGCGGGAACTGCAGCGGACGGCGGATTATCTTTCCTATTCTGTGGCGGGCGTGAGCCAGCCCGTGCGCATTCTGTCCACCGGGCGGCTGGAATGCCCCTGTGACCGTTCCCCCCTGTGCCGCCATGCCGCCGCGGCCCTGATCGACGCCTCGGAATCCGGCGCGCTGCGGGCCATGCAGGAGCTGCGCGCCCGGTCCCGGGCGGGTTCCCTGCTCTCCGCCATGGAAAGCGCGCTGCCGGAATCCGTCACCGTGCGTCTGGAGCCCGAGATCCGCGTCAGCAACGCGAACATGCAGCTCGGGCTGCGCATCGGCCAGGACCGGCTGTACGTGGTGCGCTCCATTCCCGAATTTCTGGAATCCATGAGTACCGGCAACAGCCTGTCCTTCGGCAAGGGCTTCACCTTTTTCCCCACCTGGATGCGCTTTGAGCCCGCCGCCGCCCAGGTGATCTCCCTTTTGCAGCAGCATTGCGCCTCCCTGCAGAGCGCGGGCGTGCGCATCGGCGTCACCGAGGCCCGGCAGATCGCCCTGCCCGAGGCCGTGGCCCTGCAGATCTGGGACACGCTGCGGAGCATGCGCTATCGGCTGACGCTGGACAATGGCGAGCCCTGGGAGCAGGACGGCATATCCGAGGACCCGCTGCCCCTGAGCTTTACCCTGAGTGACCGCACGAAGGCCAGCACGGGTTTCCATCGGCTGTGCGTCACGGCGGCCTTTGACGCCGAAATCACGCCGCTGACCTCCGATTGGTCCTACGCGGTGGTGGACGGCGTGGTGACCCACGTGGCCCGCAGCCAGCGGGGCGCTGCCCGCATCTGCACCGCCGAGCGCACGGACGGGCGCACCACCTTCCTCTTTGATCCCGACCAGACCCAGAAGGTCATGAGCGAACTGACCCTGTGGCTGGCCCGGGTGGGCGATCTGCGCTTTTCCCCCGAATTGGAAAGCCAATTGACCCGCGCGCCCTTCCACGCCCGGGTATACTTGGACCGAGAGAGCAAGGACGTGACCGTGCGGACGGAATTCCTGTACGGCAATACCGTCATCGATCCCTTCCTGCCCGCCGAGGAAAACAACAACCTGCTGCTTTTGCGGGACGCCCAGCGGGAGCAGGAGATCATGGATCTCTTGGCCAACGCGGGCTTCCGCATCGTCAGCGGACGGGTCTATCTGAGCGGCGCGGAGGATATCTACCGCTTTGTCACCGAAGGCGCGGGGCAATTGACCCAATTGGCCGAGGTGTTTTTCAGCAAGGAATTCCGCAAGTTCACCCCGCGCAAGCCCGCCCTCACCGGCGTGCTGCGGGGAAGCGGCGGAAAATTGCAGCTGGAGATCGACGACGACGGCATTCCGGTGGAGGAGCTGCTGCCCCTGCTCAAGGCCCTGCGGGACCGGGAGGCTTATTTCCGCTTCAAGGACGGCACCTTTGTGTCCCTGGAGGATACGGACGACTGGCAGCCCCTGGCCGAGGCGGTGTACGAGGCGGCGGAATTTACCGATTCCCGTGATCTGGGCATGTTCCGCGCAGCCTATTTTGAGGCCCTGATCCAAAGCCATCACCTGCCCGTGTCCCTGGATGACGAGGCCCAGGCGGCGGCCAATATGGAAGCGCCCACGCCCCAGCCGCCCTTTGACTGCCTGCGTCCCTATCAGCAGCGGGGCTTTGAATGGCTGTGCGCCCTGCGCTCCCTGCGGATGGGCGGCATCCTGGCCGATGATATGGGCCTGGGCAAAACCATCCAGACCATCGCCGCGCTGCTGCACTTTGTGCGCACCGAGGAGGAAAAGCTGCCCTCGGTGATCGTGGCCCCCACCTCGCTGACCTACAACTGGCTCAGCGAATGCAAGCGCTTCGCCCCGGAATTGAACGTGATGCTGCTCAGCGGCTCCCAGCAGGCCCGGGCCGATCAGATCGCCTGTCTGGGGGGTCCGGAGGCCCCGGACATCCTGCTGACCAGCTATCCCCTGATCCGGCGCGATATCACCCTGCTGAGCGAAGTCCAGTTCCGCTTCGCCATCCTGGACGAGGCCCAGCAGATCAAAAACAGCGCCAGCGTGGGCGCTCACGCCGTCAAGCAGCTCAAGGCCCAGACCCGCATCGCCCTCACCGGCACGCCCATGGAAAACCACGCGGGCGAACTGTGGAGTATCTTTGATTTCATCCTGCCCGGCTATCTGCCAAGGGCTTCCGCCTTCATGCGCCGCTACGGCGAGGGCGAAAACAGCGAGGAGCTGATGCACCGCATCCGTCCCTTCCTGATGCGCAGGCTGAAAAAGGATGTGCTGACCGAGCTGCCCGACAAGCTGGAGCAGACCATGATGGCCGAAATGCCGCCGGAGCAGCGCAAGGTCTATCAGGCCGGTCTGATCCGCCGGAGGGATTACGTGAAGCAGCTGCTCTCCACCCGGGGCCTGGCCAAGGGCCGGGCGGAGGTGCTCTCCGCCATTACGGAACTGCGCCAGATCTGCTGCCATCCCGCCCTGTGCCTGCCCGATTACACCGGCGGCTCCGGCAAGCTGGACATGCTGGTGGATATCCTGATCCCCGCCCTGCAAAACGGCCACCGCGCCCTGGTATTCAGCCAATTTACCCGTATGCTGCGGCTCATTGAATCCCGTCTGAGGCAGGAGGGCATCAAATGCCTGTACCTGGACGGCGACACCCCCGCGGACGAGCGCGTCAAGCTGTGCGACAGCTTCAATAACGGCGAGGGCAGCGTATTCCTGCTGTCCCTGAAGGCCGGCGGCACGGGGCTCAATCTGACCGGCGCGGACATGGTGATCCATTACGATCCCTGGTGGAACCCCGCCGCCGAGGAGCAGGCCGTGGACCGCGCGCACCGCATCGGCCAGACCCGCAAGGTGGAGGTCATCCGCCTGCTGATGCACGATTCCATCGAGGAGCAGGTGGTGGGCATGAGCCAGGCCAAGCGCACGCTGTTCGACAAGCTGATCACCCCCGGCGAAAGCATGCCCGCCAAACTGAAAGAAGAAGATCTGCTCAAGCTCTTCGATGGCGCGTAAGTCCGCTTTCTTCCATTTGACGGATAGGCCCTGCAAGCGTATAATAGGGGATGGATAGGGAGGTACGTATGCCGATTTATGACAGCGCCCCGCCGCAAAGAAAGCGGCTGAAACGATATATACTGCTGGCGGCCATTGTGGCGCTGGTGGTGGTCATCGTGTATCTGCTGGGCTCCCTCAGCGGCAATCGCGGCACCATCAGCGGCACCCGGCTGCGCTGCATCGTCAGCCAGGATGTGACGCCCTTTGACGACCGCATCCTCTATTATGACGCCAACACCCTCTTTTGCCTGTCCACCAGCGGCACTGAGCTTTGGAAGGCCAGCGTGGGCGAAAACGCCCGCTTCTCCGCCGGTGAAAAGCAGGTGGTGGTGTGGAGCGGCAATCAGCTGATGCTCTTTGACCGCAACGGGCGGCCCACCTATTCCGACCGTCTCAGCGAACCCATCCAGTTCGCCCGGGTGGGTACCAAGTATATGGCCGTGGTCACCGGCGACGGCGTGACCCCCACCCTGACCGTGCGCGATATGGAGGGCACGCAGATCGATACCGAGGTGACCAACTACACCGACCTGATGATGCTGGACTGCGGCTTCTTCGGCGACGGCGAATACCTGTGGACCACCGCCCTGGACGTGTACGGCTCCGCCCCGGAGACCACCATGCACGTCTACCGGGTGGGCGCCATGAACACGGGCAACATCTCCCTGGGCGAGCCCATCACCTACGCGGTGGTCTATTCCGGCAACTATCTGAACGTGATCAACACCCGGCAGCTGCGGCTCTATGATTACCGCGGCACGGAAAGCGCCTCCGACGCCGTGCTGGTGTACGGCTGGAAGCTCATCGGCAGCACCCCCACCAACAGTTCTCCCTATCTGCTCCTGGCCCCTGTGCTTCAAACGGACACCGACGGCGCGTTTACCGAGCTGCGCCTGCTGCACGGCAAATCCGACACCCGGTATTCCCTGCCCGATTCCTGCGTGGGCGCGGCCATCCGGGGCCGCCGCCTGTACGCCTTTTCCAGCAACAGCCTCTACCGGGCGGACACCGGAGAGCAGCGCTTCTCCGCCCTGCGCCTGCCCGTGGACGGCGTGGTGACCGATTATCTGGGCATCACCAGCAACGGCACAGCCTTGCTGGTGTGCGGCTCGGAAGTATGGGCGGTCTCCCTGCCCTGAGAAAGCCATGAACATCATTGATTTTTTGCTGCTGGCCGTCCTTTTTATCAGCGTGGCCCTGGCGGTCTACCGGGGCTTTCTGGCCTCGCTGCTGGGCCTGCTGGCCTGCCTGGGCTCCCTGCTGTTCGCCTTTCTGGCCGGGCCCAGCCTGGCGCAGATCCTGGGCGGCAATCAGAGCGTAGCGGATCTGTTGGCCACCTACACGGACGCGGGTTCCCTGCTCGGAGACTATTCCCTGTCCGTGATCCCGGTGGTGGCGATAAACGATTCCCTCCTGGAAACGGTGATGAAAAACGTCACGCTGCCGCCGCTGATCCAGGATATCCTGCGTCAGAATCTGCTGACGGGCGCATTCTCCGGCACGGCCTATTCGGTAAACGAATACGTGACCGCCACCGTCGTAACGGTGCTTTTGCAGGCGGGCAGCTTCATGCTGTGCTATTTTGCCTGCTTCCTGGCGCTGCATGTGCTGATCAATCTGGTGGACCACGTGTTCTATTTTCCCGTGCTGCGCCACTTTGACTGGCTGATGGCGGCTGTGATGGGCGTGCTGCGCGGCATCGTTGTGGTATGGGTGCTGCTGCTGGCGGTGCCCGTTGTGCGCATGATGATCCCCTTCGACTTGCTGGAAACCTATCTGAGCCAAAGCAGGCTGCTGCCCCTGATCGACAGCGATGCCTTTTTCCTGCGGGTCATTCACGGCCTGTGATCCTCTCCGCCCAAACGGGCGGTTTTTCCATGCTTCTGATTGTCAACATTTTGTTGTCAAGCGCTTCCGAAAATGGATATGATTTTTACATCATCATTCATATTCACAGAAGGAAGAGACGTTTCATGAAGCACGTGCACATCCTGATCACAGACGACGAAAACGCAGAACAAACGCTTTTGCAGCTGCCGGATGCCCTGATGCCCCTCGTGGGGCTGCCGTCCCCCAGGCCCGCCGCTCCAAACGTATGCGGACAGATCCGCGGCATCCTGCTGTCCGCCGGTATGCCCGCCCATTTGAAGGGCTATCAATACATCGTCGCGGGCATCGGGCTGGCGGTGGATGATCCGAAAAAGCTGGAACGGCTGACAAGCGTTCTTTATCCCGCCATTGCGGAGCGCTTTGGCACCACGGCCAGCAAGGTGGAGCGCGCCATCCGCCACGCCATCGAGATCACCTGGCAGCGGGGACGGGTGGAGCAGGTCAACCTGCTGGTGGGCTGCCATGCCGCCTGTCAGGCGGACAAGCCCACCAACGGACAATTGATCGCCACCGTGGCGGAGCTGATCTGGCAAAAACAAAGCCAAAAATGACCGCCGGGCAAATTGCCTGGCGATCCGGGAGGGATCGATATGCGAAGCAGTACGCTGACCCGCATCCTGGCCCTGTTCACCGGCCTTCTGCTGGTGGCGGTGCTGATTTTCGGCGTCCTCTTTATGAAGCAGCGCCTTGCCGCGCCTAAGACTGCCGAAACCGCAGCGGCCTCGGAAGATCCGGCGGAACACAACTGGAACGGGCCCTTTGATCTGCGCACGGTGACAAGCAGGATCGGCAGCCAGACCTATCTGTCCTTCGCCGTCTATTATCACCACGACGGCGAAGAGGAACTGTGGTATTCCTGCGGGCGCATGTTCCCCTCCGGCGATGTGAAAAGCATCGGCTGGGAGGGCGATCAATTCGATATCGCCGTACAGCTGAAAAACGGCGCGAAAGAGCTTTTCTCCTACGACGGCAACGGGGAATGGCTGTGATCACTTCCTTTCCCGGAGACGGGGCAACAGCGCGACAAAGGCCCGCATCGGCGGCGTCATGTCGCGCTTTTTCTTTGAATAGAGCGATACGCGGCGCAGGGACAGTTCCGGCGGCAGACGATAAAAGCACAGCCGGTCACTGTAATCGGCGCTGCAGGCCAAGCTCTGACTCACGAAGGTGCAGCCCATGCCGTAGGCCGCAAGATTAAAGCAGACGATCTGATGATCGGTCATCAGGCGGATGTTGGGATGGAAACCCGCCCGGGCAAACAGCATATCCGCCCGGGTCCGGGTATCATTGCCCTCGCGCAGCAGAAGGAAGGGCTCGTGCATGAAATAGCTGAGCGGCACCGGCAGACAATCCTGCCGGATCTGACCGCCGCGCAGGGCCTCCCCGGGCAGCGCATAGGAAGCGGCCCGGGAATTGGCCGATGACTTCCGCGGCACAGCCAGCAGGATCTCCTCATCCGTGCAAACATGCTGCTCAAAGAGATTGGGGTCAAAATCCGCGTTGTCCACAGCAAAATCCAGCGTACCGTTCATCAGCTCCTGCTGCAGCGTCTCGCTGTTGACCTCGTGCAGACGCAAATCTATACCGGGATACTGCATAGAGAAATCGGAAATCACCGGTGACAGCACATAAGACGTGAACAAAGTGGTGCCTCCCAGGGTCAGGCTGCCGGTGATCATCTGCTGGATGTTGCCGATCTCCGTTTGAAAATCCTGCTCAATGGACATGATCTGCATGGCTGCGCGGATATAGGCCCGGCCCGCCTCCGTCAGCGTGATGGGCAGGGTGCTGCGGTCAAAAATGGGGCTTCCCACCCGTTTTTCCGCCTTTTTGACCATCAGGCTCAGGGAGGACTGGCTGATATACATGGCCTCCGCCGCCTTGGAAAAGCTCTGATGGCGATAGACCTCATATACATATTGCATCTCGTGGAAGGATGTCATGGAAGTCTCTCCTTGCTATATATTGACAAACACAAATAACTTATATAAATAAATTTGTGTTTGCAAATATTATAGCATGGATGTATAGTAATTGCAACTTCATTCATTGTATCCAGGATACAAAGCGATGGAGCCCATGATTTTTTTTGAAAGCGAGGTCCACCAAGATGAAAAAGCTGTTTGCCCTTTTGCTCGCCCTGAGCCTGCTGCTGGTTTCCGTAAGCGCCCTGGCGGATGAATTTCTGGTGTTCTCCACCGGCGGTACCACCGGCACCTACTACGCCTTTGGCGGTGAGATCGCCGCCCTGCTGACCGACAAGATCGACGGACTGGAAGTGACCGCGGCTGCTTCCGGCGGCTCCAAGGCCAATATCCTGGCCATCACCCAGGGAGAAGCCGAGCTGGCCTGGACGCAGAACGACGTGATGAGCTACGCCTATCAGGGCACCGACGACTTTGGCGGCCAGAAGGTGGAGACTTTTTCGGCCATCGGCGCCATCTATCCCGAGGTGGTGCATCTGGTGGTGGCCAAGGACAGCGGCATTGACAAGGTGGAGGATCTGAAGGGCCGCAACGTGGGCATCGGCGCCGTGGGCTCCGGCGTATACTTCAATGCCGTGCAGATCCTGGAGATCGCCGGACTGACCCTGGACGATATCACGCCCCACTATCTGAGCTTCGCCGAATCCGCCGAATCCTTCCAGAACCGGCAGGTGGACGCCTTCTTTGTGGTCAGCGCCTTCCCCAACGCTTCCGTGGTGGACGTGGCCCTCAAGCGCCCCGTGTCCCTGCTGACCTTCGCGGGCGATCAGCTGGCCGCCCTGCAGGCCAAATATCCCTACTATGTGACCGACGTGATCCCCGCGGGCACCTATGACGGACTGGACGCCGACGTGACCGTGCCCGCCATCACAGCCGTGCTGGTAGCCTCCAACGACCTGAGCGAGGATCTGGTGTATGATATCACCAAGACCCTGTTTGAAAACGCTGATGATCTGACCAACGCCAAGAAGGCCTATATCAGCACCGCCAGCGCCATCCTGGGCGTTCCCACCTCCGATTCGGACGCCGCTGCCGGTGTCACCGGCGGCTCCTTCCATCCCGGCGCGCTGCGCTACTACAAGGAAATCGGCATCAAGTAACCATCCGCATTTTCGCTTTGGCGGGGTCGGGCCTCCCCCGATCCCGCCTTTATCTTTTTTGAGGAGGCCCTACCTATGCAGGAATTGGAAAAACAAGGCATGCAAGCCGCCCAGTCCGAAGTGGACGCGATCATGCAGAAATATGACCGGGAGAGCGCCTTCCGCACGCTGTCAGGCTTCCGCGGACTGATCCTCAGCGCCGTGCTGATCCTCTTTTCGCTTTTGCAGCTGTATTCCACCTGGCGCATCATCCCCTCCACCCATATGCGCCCCATCCATCTGGGCATCGTGCTGATGCTGGCCTATCTGCTCTATCCTGTCCGCCGCAAAAGCCCGAAGGACCGCCTGCCCTGGTATGACGCCGTGCTGGCGCTCCTGTCGCTGGCGGTCTATTTGTATCAGGTGGTCTTTTTCAAAAAAATCGCCATGCAGTTTGGCTATACCGACATTCAGATCTGGATCGGACTGATCGGTATTTTATTGCTGCTGGAAGGCTGCCGCCGGGTGGTGGGCCTGCCCATCGTGATCATCTCCCTGTGCTTTGTGGCCGTGGGCCTGCTGGGGCGCAGCATGCCCGGCTTTCTGGCCAACAGAGGCTTTACGGTCAAGCAGCTGGTGCAGTATCTGTTCTATACGCAGGAAGGCGTATTCGGCACGCCTGTCGGCGCATCCTCCACCTTTATCTTCCTCTTTATCCTCTTTGGCTCTTTTCTGGAAAAGACGGGCGTGGGCGAATTCTTTATTGATCTGTCCAACGCCGTCTGCGGGCACAAGCGGGGCGGTCCCGCCAAGGTTGCGGTCATCACATCCGCCTTTGAGGGCACGGTGAGCGGCTCCTCCGTGGCCAACACAGTAGGCTCCGGCTCCTTCACCATCCCCATGATGAAGCAGCTGGGCTACAGGCCGGAATTTGCCGCCGCCGTGGAAGCCGCCGCCTCCACAGGCGGTCAGATCATGCCGCCCGTCATGGGGGCCGCCGCCTTTCTGATGGCGGAATCCATCGGCCTGCCCTACGGCGTCATCGTGCGGGCCGCGGTGGTGCCCGCGCTGCTTTACTTTGCGGGCATTTACATCATTACGGATCTGGAAGCTCGCAAGCAAGGGCTGGTGGGCATGGATAAAGCGAAAATGCCCAGGCTGTCCAGGGTGATGCTGGAGCGCGGCTTCCTGATGCTGCCGCTGGTCGCCATCATCGTGATCCTGGCCCTGGGCTTCACCCCCACCATGGCCGCGCTCATCGGCATCGTCACCGCCATCGTGGGCTCCTATCTGCGCACGCTGGCGGAACTTGTGTGCGTGCTGGTCCGCGGCAAAAAAGCCTATAAAATGGTTGCCAACGGCGAGGGCGTGCCCATGCAGGATACCAAGGGGCAGGCCCTGATGGCTGCCCTTCGCAGGACCCAAGGCCTGCATGGGATGGACTACTTGAAGGCGCTGGAGAGCGGCGCGCGATCCATCATCGGCGTGGCGCTGGCCTGCGGAACGGCGGGCATCATCGCGGGCATGATCACCAAGACCGGCATCGGCCTCAAAATGGGCGCGGGGCTGTCCTCCATCGCAGGGGGCAATCTGCTGCTGCTCCTTCTGTTTACGATGATCGCTTCCATCCTGCTGGGCATGGGCGTTCCCACCACGGCCAACTATCTGATCACCTCCACCATCATGGCCCCCATCGTATTCAAGGCGCTGTCCAGCAGCCTGCCTGCGGTTTATGGAGCGCTGGCCGCCATCAACGAGGGCTACGCCCTGCTGCCGGCCCATCTGTTCACCTTCTATTTCGGCATTATCGCGGATATCACGCCCCCGGTGGCCCTGGCCGCCATGGCGGGCGCGGCCATTGCCAAATCCGATCCGCTGAAAACCGGCCTGAACGCATCCAAGCTGGCAATCGCCGCCTTCCTGGTGCCCTATATCTTCGTGCTCAATCCCCAGATGCTGATGCTCAACGCGCAATGGTATGAAGTGGTGCAAATCATTCTGTCTTCCCTGGTTGGCATGTTTGGCATCGGCATGGCGCTGGAGCGCTACTGGAAAACCAGGCTGAATATCCCGCAGATCCTGCTGGCTCTGGTAGGCGGACTGATGCTGATCTATCCCGGCACGCTGACCGATCTGGGAGGCGTTGCCCTGATTGTCCTGGTAGTGCTGTGGCAGCGATTCCAATTAAAAAAGGCCTGAATGGCCTTTTTTTATGTTTTGGGCTTAGGACGGAAAAGCACAGCCGCGATGAACCCAAAGAAGATGGCGGCGGTGATACCCCCCGCTGTGGCGGTCAGGCCGCCGGTAAAGGCCCCCAGGATGCCGTTTTCCTGCACGGCATGCAGAACGCCCTGGGCCAGGGCATGGCCAAAGCCCGTCAGCGGCACCGTGGCCCCGGCCCCCGCAAAGGATACCAGCGGGCCGTAGAGGCCCACGGCGCTGAGGAATACCCCCGCGGTGATATAGGCCACCAAGATCCGTGCCGGAGTGAACTTGGTTTTGAGAATCAGCACCTCCCCCAGCACGCACAGCAGGCCGCCCACCAGGAATACTTTGAGATACATCCAGATCGCCGCGCCCATTCAACGCACCCCCTCGATCACCACAGCATGGGCCACGCCGGGGATGGTTTCTCCCTGCATGCTGGTGGTGGGACTCAATAACGCCCCTGTGGCCATGAACAGCACCCGCCGCCACTCGCCCGATTGCAGTTTGGGCAGGATGAAACTGGAGAGCACCACGGCGGAGCACCCGCAGCCCGAGCCGCCCGCGTGGCTGTCCTGCTGGGGATCATAGATGGTCAACCCACAGTCCATCATCCGCTCCCGAGGCAGCGGATGCCCCATTTTATCGCTCCATTCCAACAGCAATTCGCTGCCCACATATCCCAGATCGCCGGTGATGACGCGGTCAAACTGCTCCGGCGTATCCCCGGTATCGTCAAAATACGCGCACAGCGTGGCCGCGGCGGCAGGGGCCATGGCCGCGCCCATGTTGTTAGCGTCGGTGACGCCCATATCCACCACCCGCCCCATGCAGGCGCGGGTCAGCTTCGCCAGGGGATGCACCTGGGGATCAGGCAGGGACAGAAGCGCCACCCCTGCCCCGGTCACCGTCCATTGGGAGGCGGGGGTGCGCTGATTGCCGTATTCCAGCGGGTAGCGGAATTGCCGCTCCGCCGTGGCGTAATGGCTGCCCGCCGTACAGAGCACCGGCGAGGCATAGCCCCCATCCACCAGCAGGCCGCCCACCAGCAGGCCTTCCGACATGGTGCTGCAAGCCCCGTACATCCCCAGGAAGGGGATCTTGAGGGACCGCGCCGCCAGGGAGGAGGGCATGATCTGATTCAGCAGATCGCCGCCCAGCATGGCTTCCACGCCCTTTTCCCCCAGATCAGCCTTGTCCAGGCAGATGCGGCAGGCTTCCCGCAGCAGGGCTACCTCGGCCTGCTCATAGCTCTCCTGACCGAAATCCGGCGTATCCGCCACCAGGTCGAATTTATCCCCTAAAGGGCCCTGGGCCTCCCGGGGACCCGCCGCGCAGGCCGTGGCGGTGATCCAGGGCGTATTGCGATAAACGATGGTCTGATGACCCATGCGATTGGGTGCGTTCATTCCTTTTACCTCACAAAATAAGAAATCAGGCCTACGATCACCGAAGCGCTGATGCCATAGACCAGCACCGGTCCCGCGATGGTGAACAGCTTGGCTCCCGTGCCCAGCACAAAGCCTTCGGGCCGAAACTCCATGGCCGGGGAGACCATGGCGTTGGCAAAGCCCGTGATGGGCACCACCGTGCCCGCCCCGGCGTACTTGGCGATCTGGTCAAAGACGCCCACGCCGGTCAGGGCCGCCGTCAGGAACACCAGCACGATGCTGGCAAAGGCGCTGGCCTGGCTTTGGTTCAGCTTCAGGGAAGCCCGCCCGTAATCGATCAGCGTCTGGCCGAATACGCAGATGAGGCCGCCCACCCAAAAGGCCCGCCAGCAGCCCACCGCCAGCTTGCTCTTGGGGGTGATCCGGGCGATTAGGGCCTTATATTCGGCAATGCGGTCCTGCTTTGATGAACTGTTCTGCATGCTTGTCACTCCTTCGGGCGCGCGATGGGAAAGGGCCGGACATCCTTTTTGCGGATCTCCCGATCCCCGGCCCGGGGCAGCCGCAGCAGCGGATGGGGAAACATGCCCTGTCTTTCCATGCATTCGCACCTCCATGATATGGGCAGTTTGCCCCAAAAAGCAAAAAAAGATACCGGGCGATCATGCCCGATATCAATTTATTTCTTTTTGAAGAGGTCAAGCCCTTTTTGCAGGATGGCGCGCTTGGTGAAGTAATTCCACACCATGACGATCACCGTAGCCAGGGCTTTATTGACCATGTACATGGTGACGGTGAAGGAAAAGACGGTCAGTATCACCGTATCCTCGCCGAAGATCACCCGGAACAGGAGCATGAGCAATTCATTGAGCAGCAGCCCCATGACGCTGGTGATCAAAAAGCCCGCCTTGCCCGCGGCGTTCTGCTCTTTGGCCCCGGTGAACACCCAGCGCACGCACAACAGATAATTGACCGCCACCGAGATCAGGAAGGCGATGGGCGTGGCGATCAGCGTATCCAGCCCAGCGGTGTCCCGCAGCAGGACCAGGCAAACGAATTCCACCAGGAAGCAAAATCCGCCCGTAATGACGAAGCGCAGGGTTTCCTTTATTTTATCGTTCATTTGATTTTCCTCATCGTAAACAGATGATATTGGGGCTTGGCCCCCAGGCGCAGGGGCATCCAGGTGGTGCCCACGCCGTTGGAAACCACCACCGTCACGCCCTTTTCCCGGATGACGCCGGTGCGATAGCGGGCCCCATAGCGGTATCCCCGGCGGCTGGCGGTGTGCAGGTTCAGCCCAAAGGGCGCGATCTGCCCGCCGTGCATATGGCCGCACAGGACTAAATGGAAAAAGGGCCGGGGCGAAACGGCGTATGCGTCCTCCAACGCGTCCGGGGAATGGGGCGCGAAGATCACCAGATCAGCCCCACGGGCCTGACGTGCCAGCTTGTCGTAATTGGGCGCGCCGTGATAGCAGTCGTCCGGGCCGCAGACGGCCACCGTGCTGCCGTTCAACTCCAATCGCAGGGTATCGTTGACCAGCGGGATCACGCCCCGGCGGCGCATGGACGCCACCAGCATTTTCAGCCTGCCATCCTGGCGGTCATGATTGCCCAGGACCCCGCAGACGCCATACCGGGCATGGAAATCGGGCACCACGCGCCAGAAGCGCTCATAGGCGATGGGACCGTCCCCGTAATCGCCCCCCAGGATCAGCAGATCGGCGTCCAGGGCGTTGACCCGCTCCGCCAGCTCCCGCACCTGTTCCTCCGACAGGAAGCAGCCGAAGTGGATATCGGACACATAGGCGACGCGCAGGCCATCCAGCGCCTCGGGCAGCGAAGGGATGCCGATCTCCCGCTGATCCAGATAGAGCTGCCGCGCCAGGTACAATGGATAAAGCAGACGAGGCGCAGGCACGCGCGAAAGCCACGCCCCAAATTTGGAGGGCGCATGGGTTTTTCCCCGCTTGATCATGACCTCATCCCCTTTTCAGGAACATTTTACCATAAAGAAAAACGGGCCACAAGACCCGTTTTGCTTTCAAAACTCTCGGATGCCCCAAAGTGCCGCTGTGCTCTATTTTTTCACCCGCTATGTTAAGCAGGCCGATGCCCTGCGATACACTTGCCGCCGTCCCCTGGCATGCATAAGCACGGGGGCGTGACGTCCATGACCGACGCGGGCTCCGTTTTTTGAAATGTGGGTAAAAACAGAACACTGGCCTGTACACCCCAGGAGCATCCTCGATGGTTTTATTATAGCGGGCTTATCACTTGTTGTCAAGTCCTGGAAGCAGGAAACATTTTACATTTCATTCATTTTTGCTGTGCATGGCCCGCAGCACCTTGCCCGCGTACAGATCGCACAGCTCCTGGGCGTACTCCGCGCTGTGGGCAGACACGGCCACGTGCATCAGGGGCAGCGCGGGGTCCGGACGGATGATGGCCCGTGCGTCGCCATGCCGGGCCGCCAGGCCGCCCTGGGGCCGGGGCGCGGCGTCCTGAAGCAGCGCCTCCAGCACCCGGCCCTTGTCCCCCGCGTCGCAGGGGATATCCACCTGGCGATGAGAGGCAGACTTGAGGATGGACAGCGCGTCCGGCATCTGGGAAAGGCTCGCCAGGGCCAGCAGCAGCGTGGCGATGCTGTCCTGAGCCGTCCGCCGCTGACGCAGACAGGCGGCGCTGCTGTCGCACAGGGCGTACCAGCCGATATCCGCCGTATCGTAAACCGTTTCGCCCCGGTTTTTAAACGTCTGCGCGCACAGCTCCCAAAGCTGGGCTTGGGACAGCGTTTGATCCTCCACCGCCAGCCGCAGTCCGTCCTCCCGCAGCTCCGCCCGCACGCCGCTCTGCTCCCGCAGGCGGCACCCGGCCAGGTTCAGGATGTCCCGGGCCAGCACATCCAGCCAGGGTTCCGCGCAGCGGAGGCTCAGTTCCCGACAGATCGGCTGACCCTGGGCCCCTTGCGCCAGCGCGCGGATGTATTCCCCGCGGACGCCCCTTTCTTCCCGGAGGGCGTCCGGATTTTCATGGGGCGCAGGCCACTCCTGGCGGCGGACGGCTGCCGTCAGGTTGGCGCTTTCCCGATCACTGAGCAGCAGGCCGTGACGATCCAGCAGGCACAGTTCATTCCCGCGGCACAGCAGGCCGCCATCCATCTCCCGGGCGTCCACGGCATAGGACAGCATGCCCAGGGTCCCCCGCCCGATGGGCATGATCTCCTCCGCACCATAGGCGGCCAAGGCCCCGAGGACAGTATGATAGAGAGCCGATGAAGCGCCGTCATGGGCCACCAGCAGGCGCGCCCTTTGCCCTTGCTTCAAAAAAGCCGCCGTCAGTATCCCCCATTGTCCGGGCTGGGGACAGCGCGCCTTTCCGCCCTGGATAATGGGCAAGGGAGATTGCCGCACCGCGCCCTCCGTCACGGCGTCGTCCGGCAGGCGGATCCCCGGCCACACGCGGGCCTGTCCCCGCAGGGTGGAAAAGGCTCCCGCCGCGCTGCCGGCCCCCAGCACCGTGCCGGCGTGCAGGGCCGCTCCCTGCTCCACCCGGGCATGACGGCATACGATGACCCCATCCAGCTGCGCCCCCGGGCCCACATAGGCACCGGAAAGCACGCAGGAATGCCGGAGCACCGCGCCCGGTTCGACCCGCGCCTCCGGGGATACATAGGAATCCGCCGACAGGCTGACCCCTGGAAGCTCCCGCGCGCCGCGATCCACGTCCTCAAAATAGACCTTGCCCGCCAGCAGATCCGCCTGTGCCTGCAAAAATGCCTCCGGATTTCCCACGTCGCACCAATAACCCTTGGTTTCATAGCCATAGAGGGGCAGGCCCTTTTCCAGCATCAGCGGAAACAGCTCTCTGCCGAAATCGAAGGGCTTGTCCCGGGGGATCAACGCCAGCGCCTCCGGCTCCAGAAAATACACGCCCGTATTGACCAGGCTGCTGATGACGCGGCTCCAATCCGGCTTCTCGATAAAGCGGGTGACGCGGCCTTCTTTATTGGTCACCACCACGCCGTAATCCAGCGGGATTTTGACCCTTTTGAGCACCAGCGTGGCTGCGCCGCCCCGCTGCTTATGAAAGGCCAGGGCAGATTGCAGATCGATATCCGTCAATCCGTCCCCGGAGAGCACGAGCACGGTGTCCCGGGCGTCGGAAGCCGCCATCAGCACGCTGCCCGCCGTGCCCACAGGCTTTTCTTCCACCAAGTAACGCAGACTGACGCCATGTCTGCCGGAGCCAAAACACTTTTCCACGTCCTGGGGCCGATACCACAATGTGGCGTCCGCCTGGGTGAAGCCATGCTTTTTCAGCAATCGCAGGGTATAATCCATGAGGGGCGCGCCGCACAGGGGCGCCAGGGGCTTGGGACACGCGGCGGTGAGCGGCAGCAGGCGGGTCCCCGCGCCGCCCGCCATGATGACGGTGTGAATGGCCATAAAAAATAACGCCTCCAATGATCCTTTGGTAAGCGTTATTCTATGCAGGCGCAGGCGGAAACATGCCTGATCCGGTCAAATTATCGCCGGTCCTCCGAGAGGATGGCATAATGGGCCACATCCATCCAGCTGCCGTCCCGGCGCTTGCGCTCATGGCGGGCCACGCCCTCCAGGCGCAGGCCGCATTTTTGCATGACCCGCCCGGAAGCGGGATTCTGCACGTCGTGGCAGAGGGCCACGCGATGGAAGCCCACGGTTTCCATCAGGAAAATCAGCACCCGGTTCAGGGCTTCGGTCATAAGGCCCTGGCCCCAGTACCGGCGGCACAGGCAATAGCCGATCTCGCAGCTTTCCTCCTCTTCCCTCCACCGGGTGACGGAGATATCGCCGATCAGTTCGCCATCGCGTTCGATCCCCCAGCGATAGACGGTGGGGCTTTGGTAGCCCTCCACCCACATGGCCACCAGCTGGCGGGTGATCTCCGCGTTGGCGTGGGGTCCCCAGCTGAGAAAACGCGTCACCTCGGGGTCCCCGGCCCAGTTATCAAACATCTGGCGATAATCCTCCGGGCGATAGGCCCGCAGGTGCAGACGGCGGGTGTACAGATCCGGCGAACCGGCATGACGGAGCATGGCAGACCCCTCCTTCCGGCCCTATTTTATGCAAGGCGCGGCGTTCAGAATCGCCTCCGCCGCTTTTTTTGCGGCCCGCATGGCCGTGGGCAGCGGCAGCGCGCGCAATTGTTCCGCGTCCACCCAGGAAAAATCCTGGAGTGGGATCGGCTCAGGCGCTTCAAAATGATAGAGGCGCATGTTCCAAACGCGATGGGTGAACACATGACGGGCCTCTCCCAGATCTGTTTTATAGGCAGCGTCCAGGCCCAGGGACCGCAGCTTTTTTTGCATGCTTTCCCGGCTGGCGTCCCCTTCCATCAGGAAAAAGACCCACAGCCCCCGCAGCAGGGCGGCGTCCCGGCGCTGCATGAGGATGCGGTCCCCGCAGGTGACAAGCCCCACGCCCACATCCACGGGCACAGGCGGCTTGGCGGCGGCCCGGACGGGCAGCAGGTCGGCGTCCTCCTCGGCGCAGGCATCGCAGCCCGCCGCCAGCGGACACCGGGCGCAATCCGGCGTGCCGGGCACGCAGACAGTGGCGCCGAGATCCATCAGCGCCTGATTCCAGTCGCCGGGACGCTCCCGATCAATATGCGCCATGGCCAGCTCCGCGATCCGCCGCTTGACGGAGGGAATGCCCACGTCCTCCCGGATGCCGTGCACCCGGCTGATGACGCGGGTCAGGTTGCCGTCGATGGCCGGATAGGGCAGGCCGAAGGCGATGGAGGACACGGCGGCGGCGGTATAGTCGCCCACGCCGGGCAGGGCGCGGATGGCCTCGTAATCGCCGGGAAAAATGCCGCCGTACTGCGCCGCGATCACCTGGGCCGCCCGATGCAGATTGCGGGCGCGGGAATAATAGCCCAGGCCCTCCCAGGCCTTGAGCACCGCCTCCTCTGGAGCGGCGGCCAGAGCGCTTACCGTGGGAAAAAGGGAGAGAAAGCGCGTATAATAGCCCGCCACCGTTTCCGTGCGGGTCTGCTGGAGCATGATCTCGGACACCCAGATCCCATAGGGGTCCCGGATGCCGCGGAAGGGCAGCACGCGCTTATGCTGGTCGTACCAGGGAAGCAAGCCGGAATAGCACATGGCCCGCCTCACTGCACCACCAGGCTGCTGTTTTTGAGGAACACGCCCGGCAGGTAGATTTTGCCGGACAGCGTTTCCGGCTGCTCGCCGTTGACAAAGAAGCACACGCTGCGCACGGCGGGCAATTCGCACAGGGTATTGACCACGGCGTAGATCAGCAGCCGCTCCGCCGTTTCGTCCAGCTGCTCCGAGGCGGCGGCGAAATGGGGGGCGAAATTGAGCAGCAGCGTTTGGCCGTCCAGGCCGATGCCCAGCAGGTCCGCGTCCCCCAGCTCCCCGGGCAGCACGGCCTGGGTGCTGATGCTGTCCACGCTTTGGGGACCCTGCATCAGGCAGCCCAGCAGCGCCCGGGCGGAACGGGCCTCATAATAGGGGATCGGGCGCTGGACGGCCACCAAATGGCCCGTGCCATCCCCCAGATACAGGGTGCAGTTGGCCAGCAGGAAGTGGGAAAAATCGCTGCGGCGCATGACGCCGTTGGCAAAATTGATGGGCTCTCCCGCCCCTTCATAGACGCCGTTGGGCACGATGGCGGACACCAGCTCCTCGCCGATATAGACCGTCAGTCCGTTGATGCCGGGCACAAAGCCGGTGATGGTATAGGTCAGCGCCGCCATCATGACGGAGCGCGGCACCCCCGCGGCGATCAGAGCGTCATTGAACCCCTGCTGAAAATGCAGCACGGCCCGCTGACCGCCGGTGACGGCGATCTCCTGCACGGCGGGGGGCTCGCTGAGGTAATCCGACAGGGTAGGCAGCGCGGGCACATTGGGCAGACTTTGCGCCTCCTGGGACAGGGTATCCAGCAGCGCTTCGATCAATATGGGCTTGCCGCGGCCCGCAAAGCTCACCGTGCGGCTCTCGGCCAGGATGCCCCGGCCCGCGAAGGTAGGATAATAGAGGATGGCCGTCAGGCTCATGCGCCGGTCCGCGGGCACCGCCGCCTGGGCCTCCGCCGAGGCGGTCAGGGTATCCACGCTGTCGGTCAGGTTCTGGGTAAAGCAGCCCACGGGCACGTTGGCGCCCACGTCCAGGCCGGGCTGGGTGGAGCTGACCAGCACGTTCACTTCCCGGATATCCCCCCATTGGGTCAGGGTATTGGCGATGGCCTGGCAGACCACATAAAACTCGCTGTGGGACAGGGCCAGGGCGGAAGCGCCCAGATTGACCGTGGCGGTGCCGCCGGAGACCTCCACGGGATTGACGGGAGACAATTGCAGGCTGACGTCCCGGGTCAGGGGCTGGGCGGTATCCGAGCCCTCAAACTGGAACAGGCGGCGCAGCGTGGCCTCCGCCGGATGACGGGCGGCGGACAGGGTGACCCGCTCGTTCTGGGCGACGAGGCGGGTGCCCGCGCTGTTGGGCACGTACAGAAGCACCGTCTGGGAAAGCTCCTGGTTGGTATCCCCCATGGGCGCGTCATAGCTGACGGAAACCGGGGGCAGCGTGACGCCGCTGTCCTTTCCCAGCACATCCACGCTGCCCATGCAGCCGGTGAGGCTGAGGCACAATATCGCGCACATCCCGGCGCAGAGGAGCCTCCTTAAAATCGATTTACTCATTGTTTTCCCCCATGATCGCTTGAAGCTGGGTCAGCATGACCTTCCACGCGCCGCCTTCCCGCACCAGCACCATGGGGCAGGCGTCCATATGCATCTCCATGCCGTCGCTGTCCCGCAGGATCAGATCGGCGCAGACCACCGCCCGGGCGTCATCCGGCGATACGGTGCCGTCATACACGGCGAAGGACAAAAGCGCGGGCATCCCCGCCAGCCAGTCCTGGGGACGACTGCCGTCGCTGTACGCGGCGAAGGCCGTCAGCGTCTCCTGATCCCGGTTCTGCCAGGCCTGCAGCATTTCCCGTGCATAGGCCGCCGGGGTGGGCAGGGAATCCGGACGGCGGGTCAGGGGCTCCACGATGCGCTCGTCCTCCGCCCAGAAAAAGCGATCCGTCAGGCGCATGGAGCGGCCCACGTTTTCCTCCGCCCGCACCAGTACCTGCACAGCGCGGTATTCGCCGCTCTCCGTCAGAGTGGCCGTCAGCGCCGCCATGGCCAATTGCCGCCGCAGGATGGAATCCTCCAGGGCGATATCCTCGTCGGCATAACGATCATAGAGGGCTTCGTTAAAGGTGACGTAGATCACCCCATCCTGGCCCTGGGTGGACAGCACCTCGGTCTTTTCCGGGAACAGGGGGCGGCTGCCCGCCACCCGGGAGCCCTCCAGCAGCGCGCTGATCAGGGCACGCTCCCGGCTTTCATTGGGCAGCATGGTGATCTGCCGGGTCTCCTGGCGCAGGAGCCTTGTTTCCCCATGGCGGAAATAGAGGGTGGCCGTGAATTGCAGGGCCGCGTCCTCCCGGGGCACGGCCTCGATGACCTCAGCCCCGATGGGCGTTTCCTCTTTCAGGGGTTCCGGGGGCTGCTGGGCGCAGGCGGACAGCAGGAAGGCCGCCAGGCACAGCAGGATCAAAAAGTGTGTTTTTTTCATTTCTTTCCATCCGGTTCCGCGCCCAGGCACCAGGAGCGCAGCTTGGTGACGGCCCGTTCCAGGGCGTCCCGGCTGTTGTTCCAGGGCTTGTCGGCGTTGCGGTAATCAAATTTGAGGGTGAACCATTCCAGATCGTCCTCCACCCGTTTAAGGTTATCGGCGGTCTGCTTTTGCATCAGACGGGCAAAGCTCTCCCGATCCTTGCCTTTAAGCACCTCCGCTGCCATGCGCAGCAGCAGCGCGGCGTCCTTCAGGCATACGCCGCGGCTCGTTTCAAAGGCGGCCTTAAAGGCGCTGTCATGGGTATAGAGGTGCAAAAGCGTATAGGCGTAGCGCTGCATATTGTCCCGGATGCTGTCGCACAGGATGCAGGTGGAGGTCAGGCTGTCCAGGGTGTCGGCGGCGGCTGTCAGGGGATCGGCGTCGCTTTTGCCCAGTCGGCGGAAAAGCCCGCCCCCGCCCTGGCCGGCCCCGTCGGCGGCGGCTTGCAGGATCTTTTCCGCCTTGCCCCGGGTTTCCTTCATATGGGTATGGGTCATGAGGGCGTGGCCCAGGCGGTTCTGCTGGGCGTAGAGCAGCACATGGTGCCGCTGGCAGAAGCCCCTGGCGTTGACCTGGACGCGGGTGTCCGGCTCCATCACCGAGCCGCCCAGAAAGCGATCCACCTCGCCGCGCTCGATCTGGCGGCGCAGGGCGCACAGCGGACATTCGGTGTCCAGTTTTACGGCATCCCATACCGGAATGGTATCAATGTGGTATCGCACGGGCAATCCCTCCGGCTGCGCAAAGTTTTTATCATTGTACCACATTTCCGCGCATGGATGCAACAGCGCCCGCATAGGCTGGAAGGCAAAGGAGGGCGAAAAATGACTCCTGACGGACTGAAAACCGTTTCCTATAAAACCGGCCATACCGGCAGGCGGGCGCTGCTGTGCATCCTGCTGGGGGCCGCCATCGTGGCCGGTTCCTTGCTGCTCCAGCAGCGGCTGGGCGTCCCTTCCCCTTTCAAGATTTCCGCCGGAGAAAAAGCGGAGCAGCAGGACAGCGCCGCCCGCCAGACGCGGCAATTGGCTCTGTCCACCCATACGGTGTACGCTCTCCAATTGGGCGCGTTCACCCAGGAGGAAGCCGCCCGGCAGCTGGCGCAGGAATTTGCGGGACGGGGCGCGGCGGGCTACGTGCATTTTGACGGGGACGCCTATCGGGTGCTGGCGGCGGCCTATCCCACCCGGGCCGAGGCCCAGGCGGTGCAGACGCGGCTGGGAGGGCAGAATATCAGCACCTATATCCATCCCTGCACCCAGGACGCCCTGACCCTGCGGGCCGGCGGGGAAAAAAGGCAGGTGGAGGCGGTGGCGGAGGCCCTGAGCTATCTGGATGGGCTGGGCGGCAAGCTGCATACCCTGTCCGCCGCCCTGGACAGCCGGGACCGGACGGCGGAGGAATGCCGCAGCGCCCTGCTGTCCGAGGGCGTCACCTGCGCGGGGCTCAGGCAAAACCTGAGCGACGCCTTTGACGGAGACGTACCCGCGGCCCTGCAGTCCCTTGGGGACATCTTTTCCCAGGTATCCGATATCGCTGAAGCCGCCCGCAATGAAAACAGCGCCGCGCGGGTGGGCGCAGCGCTGAAAAAAGCACAGCTGACGGTATTCTTTGGGCTGGATTCCTTCGTCCGGGCCTTACAGCCTTAATTGGTGCGGCCCGGCGGGTTGCATTTGTCGCAGGGGTTCAGATCCCTGTAAGCGGGATCGTTCAGTTCCTTATACAGGAAGGTGCCCTTGAGGGGTAGGTACTTCTGCGCCACCTTTGTGCACATATCGCTGGCGTGGTAATAACTGCCGCCGTCGGGGTTGTAATAGAGCCGCTTCTCCATATCCGGCGTATAGGTGGGCATCAGGGTGATCTGCACCGTGGGCGTTACCTCCGCCTTGACCTCGGTGGCCGAGGACAGGGAGGCCGGGTCCACATACCACACGCCGTTGATGCGCAGCATCAGCACCTCATAGCGGTATTGCTGGGGGGCCTTGCCCGTGCCCTTATCGATGCTGGCCAGCATGGTCAGGGTGCGGGAATCGTCCACCTCTGTGCCGGAGGCGGAGATGATCTCATAGCCCACGGGAATGCTGGTGCCGCGGATCTTGAAAATGGCGTGCTGGGGATTTTCCTGGGCGTTGACCCAGCTGGGCACGCAGCAGGCCAGCATGGCGTTGTAATCCAGGCTCATCCAGCTGTTCATGAAGTTTTCCAGCTGGGCCTGGGCCTCGGACCGGGAGCTGGACGTGGGCTCGGGGGTATCCGTGGGCGCCGCGGCGGCCTGCTGATTGGTGAAATCCTGCACGTCCCGGGCGGTGACATCCCGGCCAAAGATGGCGGCCAGATCGGTGCTGCCTGGATTAGTCGGAGCCTCCTGAGCGGGGATCATGGAGCGGGTGAACCACAGGGCCGCGCCCAGGGAAACGATCATCAGCGCCGCGTAGATCAGCGTCATGGTGGTGCGCGCCTGGGGCACAAAAGCCCGCGCCCCCCACATGACCAGCAGGCTCAGGGCGGACAGGGCCAGAAAGATCCAATGCAGTTCCCGATATCCCAGCACCAGGGCCACGATGAACAGGATGGGCAGCAGGGCCGACATGACCACCTGCAAAAATACAAAGGTGTTGCGCTGGCTGTTTCGCCTGGAACGATCCGGCTTTTCCGGCGGCACGCGGAAACCGCCGCCGCCATTGTTATGGCGCAGGCCGTACAGCGGCGTAGTGGAATATTTTCCACGACCTTCGCTCATGGGCGCCTCCTCCTTCGTCATCAAAAAGACATAAGTTTACTCTTTATTATAACATATCGTAACAAAAAGTAAACAATTTATTTTTGTAAATTCATTTCGATCCGTTTCATGCCGTTCAGCTCCGCCAGCCGCTTGACGGCGCGGCGGAAGGCCCGGCGATCCAATTTGGTTCCGGGTTCTTTCCAGTAGTTGTTTACCCGCAGAGCATCCCCAGCCCGATCCCGCAGGCATTCAACGCGTCCTACCAGGGCCTCCCCCTGGAGAACGGGCAGGGTATAATAGCCGTATTGGCGCTTGGCCGCGGGGGTGTAGATCTCCCACCGATAGGCGAAGCCGAACAGGGCTTCGATCTGCTTGCGGTCCCACAGGAAGGAATCCAGGGGCGCGATGAGCTCGGTGCGGGGCTCAAAGGCAGCGGCGGCGCATTGATCCAGCAGTTCTTCGTCCTGCGCCCGGATATAAAAGACCGGTTTCAATCCTTCGATCTCGATGGGCAGGACGCGGCCCTGGCTCTCCAGCCGGGCATAGGCGGCGTTGCGATGCTCCGTGGTAAAATCCGGAATGCCCAGATGGGCGTCGCTGCGCTTGTTCCACAGAAGGCCCGCCGCGCCGATGCGGCGCTCCAGCAGAAAAACCCGGTGATCGTCCTCGTCGGGGTGAGGATCGAGGGCGGTGCGGATGGCTTCCGGCAGGCAATTCTCCGTAAAATCAAAGGCCCGCCGCGCCCCGTCCCGGTGATGGACGCAGAGTTCGCCCCGGAAATAGAGGGTCTCCAGCACAGCCCGGGACAGGCTGGTGCTGCTCCAGAACCAGTCCACCTTGCCCAGATCCGGCAGATCGTCGCTGAAAGCCGGACCATGGCTGCGCAAAAATGCCCGGATCTGCGGCGCGGCCCTGTCCACATCCGCCCGGCTGCGGTGCTCTGCCTCGGAAAACCAGGTACGGGTACGGCCAAAGCAGGGCCAATCCTCCACGGGCAGGATGCAAAGGTTTTTATCGTAGCAATCCACCAGATCGCGGGTTTTGTAAAGGGCCTCCTCCAGCATGGCGGGGCGATAATCCCCCACCCGGCTCAGATAGGTCAATTCCGGGCTGCGCCCGCACACGTCCACGGGATCATACTGGACGCATCCGGCGTCCCGGGTGAAGGCCACCACGCCCTCCGTGCCATGGTAGCGATATTCCCCCAGCAGGCCCTGGCGGCGCAGGATGAACCGGCGGGCCTGGGACAGCGATACGCGCTTCATTGCCATTCCACCACCTCATAGGGCCGGGGCTTGCCAAAGCCCAGGCGCCGGGCCAGCCGCAGGCTAATTTCGTTGGCGGCGTCCCAATGGACCCGCAGGCCTTTTTCCAGGCAGGTCAATACCAGAGCGGCCCCGCAGGCGGTGGCCAGGCCCCGGCGGCGATATTCCGGCAGCGTATCGATCTCCACCTCGATGCCCCGGCTGTCCCAGGCATAGGCGGAAGCCCCGGCCACGGGATGGCCGCCGCAGACGGCCAGGACGCCCGCGCCGTGGGCGCTGAAATCCTTCATATCCGAAAAAGCGCTGCACAGATCGCACAGCTCGGGGATCCGGCGGCATTGGGCAAACAGGGTTTCATTCATGGGCGACAGGGCGATGCCCTCCGGCAGCGTTTTTGTATATTGCGTCAATTGGTCCACCTGCCAGGAAGGCTGCTCCTCAAAGGCATAGCGCGTGGCGCGACAGGCGGGACGATACTCCTCCGCCAGCCGCAGCCATGCTTCCGATCCGCTGAGGATCAGATAGCCTTTCTTATTTTCATCCAGCCAGCGCAGGGCTTCCGCATCCGGCGTGCCGGACAGAAAGGCGAAATCCCCCGCCAGCAGCAGCCCCCAGCCCTCGCCCAGCACGCCCCGGCCCATATGTCCTTCCAGGCAGGCGGAGATCAGCGTGTCCCGGATGTCGGGAAAATAAACACGCAAAGGTTCACGGTCAAATAACTCAGTCATTGTCGATCTGCACCCGCTCGCGTCCCAACGTGCCGATCAGCAGATCCTCGTCCCGGGCCTGCTGCTCGCGGACGGTCTTTTCCTGCTTGCCTTCCCCCTCCAGCAGGGCCTCGAACTGAACGGCTGCTCCTCCTTCCTCGGTGAGCAATCGCTCCAGGATGGATTTGCGCTCCGGCATGTTGACGAAGTCCCGGCTCATGGCGTTTTCCCGGGAAAAGACCACGTGGTAGGTGTTATCCGCGAAGCCGCCGAACTTGCCCTGGTTGATCATGGCGTAGGCCGCCACTGCCTCCTTGGCCAAGCGCTTGAGGGCGGCGTTCCACACGTCCGCAGGCTTGCGCCCGCCGGGGGCGGTATCCTCCGAGCGGATCGCGGGCGCTGCGGGAGCAGGCGCGGCTTTTTTGACGGCGGCAGGGGCAGGCGCGGCGGGAGCCGCCGTCACCGTGACGCCGTTTTGCTTGATCAGGGCCAATTGATGGGTAAGATCCTCCACCTGGGCGGACAGGCTCTCGATATCGGCCCCGTCCGCCACCCGGCAGGCCCGCAGGGCGAACAGCTCCAGCACCGCCCGGGGCGAGGAGGCATAGCGGGTATCGCTTTCGGACTTCATGGCCAATTCCAGCATGCGCAGCAGGCGGGGCAGGGAGATCTGGTTGGCCTGCTCCTCATAGCGCTTGGCGTTGGCCCCCGTCATCTCCCCCGCGGCTCGGGCACCCAATTTGAAGGCGGTCACCTGGCGCACGTGGGCGGCAAAATCCCGCAGGAACACCTGCACGTCCCGGCCCGTGCGCATGAGGTCGTCGATGAGGTTCAGCGCCCGGGTTCCGTCGGCGTCCGCGATGGCGGCGGCGAAATCAAAGAGAAAATCGCTGTCCGCCGCGCCCAGGGCTTCCCGCACCACCCGCTCGGTGAGCTTTTCTCCCGAGCCCAGGCACATATCCAGCAGGCTCCAGGCGTCGCGCATGGCGCCGTCCGCGCTGCGGGCAATGAGCATCAAGGCGGCGGGCTCGGCTTCCTTCAGTTCCGGCATGGCCGTGGTCATGCGGCTGATCATCTGCTCCTCCGTCAGGCGTCCGAAATCGAAGCGCTGGCAGCGGCTGAGGATGGTGCTGGGGATCTTTTGGGGCTCGGTGGTGGCCAGGATGAACACCATGTAGGAGGGCGGCTCCTCCAGGGTTTTGAGCAGGGCGTTGAAGGCGGCGTTGGACAGCATGTGCACTTCGTCGATGATATAGACCTTGTACTTGCTGAACTGAGGCGGATAATCCACCTTCTCCAGCAGATCGCGGATCTCCTCCACCCGGCTGTTGCTGGCGGCGTCCATCTCGAACACGTCCAGAGAGGCGTCGTCCATCAGGGCGCGGCAGCTTTCGCATTCCATGCAGGGATCGCCGTCCACGGGATGCTGGCAGTTGATGGCCCGGGCCATGATCTTGGCCGCGCTGGTTTTGCCGGTGCCGTGGCTGCCGCAGAAAAGATAGGCATGGGCAATACGCCCGGAGGCCACCTGATGCCGCAGCGTGCGGATCACAGCCTCCTGGCCCACCATTTCCGAGAACGTCCGGGAACGCCATTTGCGATACAAAGCCTGATACATGCCTTCGCCCGCCTTCAAAAAAACATTTTGTACATTATATCATAATCCAACGCGTCGCGCAATTTTGCTTTCATTTTTGTCTGAAATATGCTATACTGACGAAAAATCACAAGGAGGCTGCCATTTTATGCAATATGTACCTTTCGGTTCCCTGGGTTTTGACATTTCCCGTTTGGGCTTTGGCTGCATGCGTCTTCCCACCGTGACCGGGGAGGACTGCAAAACCTCCATCGACGTGCCCCGGGCCGTCAAGCTGATCCGCGCGGGCATCGACGGCGGCATCAACTATGTGGACACCGCCTATCCTTATCACGGCGGTCAGAGCGAACTGGTGGTGGGCGAAGCCTTGCGGGACGGCTACCGCGAGCGCGTGAAGCTGGCCACCAAGCTGCCCTGCTGGGCGGTGAAGACCCGCCAGGATATGGACAGGCTGCTGGACGAGCAGCTGAAAAAGCTCCAGGTCCCCTATGTGGACTTCTATCTGCTGCACGCCCTGGGCAAGGATCGCTGGGAAAAGATGAAGGCCCTGGGCGCCCTGGAATTTCTGGATTCCGCCGTCAAAGACGGGCGCATCAAGTATCCCAGCTTCTCCTTCCATGACGAATATCCCGTATTTGAGGACATTATCAACAGCTACGACTGGGTGATGGCCCAGATCCAGTATAACTATCTGGACATCCATCATCAGGCGGGCATGAAGGGCATTGAGCTGGCCAAAAAGCGCGGCGTGTCCCTGGTGGTGATGGAACCCCTGCGGGGCGGCGCGCTGGCCAAGCCCTCCCAGGATATCCAGGCCATCATCGACGCCCATCCCGAAAAGCGCAGCGCCGTGGAGTGGGCCTTCCGCTTTGTGGGCGATGAGCCGCAGATCGCCACCATGCTCAGCGGCATGAGCGACGAAAAGCAGCTGGAAGAAAACCTGGAGCTGTTTGACCGGGTGAAGGTGAAGGGCTTAAGCGAAGCGGATCACGCCCTGATCAAGGCCCTGCGGGAAGGCTATCAGAAGCGCATGCCCATCGGCTGCACGGGCTGCCGCTACTGCATGCCCTGCCCCCATGGGGTGGATATCCCGGGACTGTTCCGCAGCTACAACGAGGCCAATATGTTTGACCAGCTGGACCGCTATCCCCGCCGGTATGAGGAATACGTGCGGGACGGCGAGGACGTGAGCAAGTGCGTCAAGTGCGGGCTGTGCGAAAAGGCCTGCCCCCAGCATCTGCCCATCCGCGATTGGCTGCAAACCGTGCATAAGGCGGGCGCCGCCGACAAATAATGGCTTTTATGAGCAACAAACTGTTTGGCGTCATTTCCATCTACGGCCTGCTGATCGCCTGCGCCATCCTGCTGGCGGTGTTCCTGTGCCAGCGGGAGGCGCGGCGGCGGGGCCTGCCGGAGGATACGGGGCTGGATATGGCCCTGTGGGCGGTGCCCCTGGCCGTGCTGGGGGCGCGGATCTATTATGTGGTATTCCGCTGGGAGCTGTACGCTTCGGAGCCCGTCAAGGCCCTGTATTTCTGGCAGGGCGGCCTGGCCATTTACGGCGGGGTGATCGGCGGGTTCATCGGGCTTCTGCTTTTGAGCAAAAGGCGCAAATTAAGCCTGCTGACCCTGCTGGATATCGCCGCGCCGGTGGTGATATTGGGTCAGGCCATCGGGCGCTGGGGCAACTTTTTCAACGGCGAGGCCTACGGCTCCCCCGTGACCGATCCCTCGTGGCAGTTTTTCCCCATCGCAGTGTATGCGGACGGCGGCTGGCGGCTGGCCACCTTCTTTTATGAATCCTGCTGGGATCTGCTGGGCTTTGTCCTGTTGTGGCTGTATCGCAAAAAAGCCCGGCGGGCGGGAAACATCTTCTTCTGCTATCTGGCCTGGTACGGCGCGGGGCGCTCGGTCATCGAGGGTCTGCGGGCCGACAGCCTGATGTGGGGACCGCTGCGGGTTTCCCAGGCGCTCAGCGTGGCGCTGTGCGCGGGATCGCTGGCGGTCCTGCTGTACCGAAATATCCTCAGTCCCCGTCGCCCCGCAAAACAAAATGGCTGCGGCTGAAATCGATCAGGCCTTCCCGCCGCATCCTGCCCAGCTCCTTGGACAAGGCCGTGCGCTCTACGTTGAGATAATCCGCCAATTGCTGGCGGTCAAAGGGAATATCGAAGGAGCGGGCTCCCTTTTTCAGGGAGACGGTATTGAGATAGGCCATGACGCGGCCCCGGATCTGCTTGGGGGCGGTATGGAAGCTGCGGGCGGACAGAAGCAGGTTCTTCTGGGCCGAAATGACCAGCAGATTGCCGATCAGCTTGGTTTTCCACGCCGCCGAAATGCCGTTTTCCGTCCGCAATGGAACCATATAAAAAAACGCAACGTCACTGTCCTCGCTGGCGATCACGTCCACGGGGACAGTTTCTTTTTCCAAAATAGCATAGGTTTCCGCAAAATACTGCCCCTCCCCCACGTGGCTCAGCAATACGCGGTTTCCCCACAGGTCGTTGCTCTCGACAGTCGCGCCGCCCCGCAGCACCATGCCCATCCACTCGGTGGGAGCGCCTGCCCGCAGAATGGCCGTTTCCCGGGCGTAATGCCGTACGCGAACGCGCAGGGCCCTGGCCGCCTGCTCGGTCTCCTCCGCCAACATGCCCCGGAACAGCATCGTTTTTTGCAGAAATAAATGCTTCATAGTCTTCCTTTCGTGGTTATAACCACATACTTTTCCCTCACATTATAGTAAAATGACGCAGTAAAAGTCAAGGAGGTGTCGAGCATGATCCGAAAGATCATTCACATCGACGAAGAAAAGTGCAACGGCTGCGGGCTGTGCGCCTCTGCCTGCCATGAGGGAGCCATCGATATCGTGGATGGCAAGGCCAAGCTGGTACGGGAAAATTTCTGCGACGGCTTTGGCGATTGCCTGCCGGGCTGCCCCACCGGCGCCATCACCTTCGAGGAGCGGGAAGCCCCTGAATACGATCAGAAAGCGGTCAAAAAAGCACAGGAGGAAAAGAAAATGAGCGAAATGAAGCACGAGCATCCCAAGGGCGGCTGCCCCGGCTCCATGATGCGGCAGTTTGAACGCAAGGAGGAAGCGCCTGCTCCCATGATGCCCGGCAAGCCCGTCTCCCGGCTGGCCCAATGGCCCTGCCAGATCAAGCTGGTGCCCACCCGCGCGCCGTTTTTTGACGGAGCCAAGCTGTTGATCGCCGCGGACTGCACCGCCTATGCCTATGCCAACACCCATGAGGAATTCATGCGGGGCAAGGTGACCGTCATCGGCTGCCCCAAGCTGGACGCGGTGGACTACGCCGAAAAGCTGACCGCCATCATCCGGGACAACGACATCAAAAGCGTCACCATCCTGCGCATGGAGGTGCCCTGCTGCGGCGGGTTGCAGATGGCGGCCCAGAAGGCCCTGCAGGACAGCGGCAAATTCATCCCCTGGCAGGTGGTGACTATCTCCTGCGACGGCAGGATCCTGGAATAATCCCCTTTACGGCACGGCACAATATACGGGAGGTGACGGCATGATCCAGGTAGCTTTTTATGATACGAAGGAATATGACAAAGCGGCCTTTGAGCCATACGGCGCGCAAAAGGACATCCGGTTCCGTTTTCTGGAGACCAAGCTGAACGCCGATACCGTGGCGCTGGCGGAGGGCTGCGACGCCGTGTGCGTGTTTGTGAACGACCAGGTGGACGCCGCGGTCATTGACAGGCTGCACCAGTACGGCGTCAGGCTGATCGCCCTGCGCTCGGCAGGGTATAACAACGTGGACGTGCGGGCGGCCTACGGCAAGCTCCACGTGGTGCACGTGCCCGCCTATTCCCCCTATGCCGTGGCGGAACACGCCATGGCCCTGCTGCTCACCTCGGTGCGCCGCATCCACAAGGCCTATAACCGCACCCGGGAATTCAATTTTTCGCTGAACGGGCTGACGGGCTTTGACTTTCACGGCAAGACCGTGGGCGTCATCGGCACCGGCAAGATCGGACGCATCTTCATCGATATCTGTCGGGGCTTCGGCATGCGGGTGCTGGCCTATGACAAATATCCTTCGCAGGACGGCGGCATCGAATACGCGCCTCTGGAGCGGTTATTTGAAGAAAGCGACATCCTGTCGCTGCACTGTCCGCTGACGGAGGAAACGACCCATTTGATCGACGCGGACGCCATCCAAAAAATGAAAAAAGGCGTCGTGATCGTCAACACCTCAAGAGGCGGTCTGATCGACGCCGAAGCGCTGCTGGAGGGCATCAAGGCGCGCAAAATCGGCGCGGCCTGCCTGGACGTGTACGAGGAAGAGGCGGATATCTTCTTTGAGGACCGCTCGGGACATATCCTGAACGACGATCTGCTGTCCCGGCTCATCTCCATGCCCAATGTGATCGTCACCTCCCATCAGGCCTTTTTGACCCGGGAGGCGCTGGGCAACATCGCCGAAACCACGGTGAACAACATCCGGTCCTGCTTTGACCGCGACGGTCTGTGCGACAACGAGCTGTGCTATCGCTGCGGGAGCATTGAGCAATGCAAAAAGGACCGCAAAGAACGGTGCTTCTGAGTTATTGCAGGGCGGCCTCCGCCAGCTCCGTCAGGGCTTCATAGGTCATGGATCCCACCTGATTGTAGATCACCACGCCGTAGCGATCCAGCACGATGGTCTGGGGCAGCATGGTGGAGCCGCCCAGGGAGGCGATGACCTCTCCGGTTTCATCCACCGCAAAGGGCATGCTGTAATCATAGTGGGACAGGTATTCCATAACGTCGTCGGTGATCAGATCGGAATGGATGGCCAGGACGGCCACGTCGTCGGCATGCTCCCGGGCCAGGCGGTCAAAATGGGGCAGCTCCTTGACGCAGGGACCGCACCAGGTGGCCCACAGGTTGAGCACCGTCGCCTGGCCGCGATGGTCCCGCAGGGTGAAAGGCTGGTTATCCACCGTGGTCAATGTAAAATCCGGCGCTTGCTGGCCCACGGCGTGGCCGATGGGGGCGTCGGTATCATAGACGGGCTTGGGCGCGGGGCGATTGACGATGAGCATCACGCAAAGCAGGAGCGCCCAAGGCAGGACTGCAAGGATCTTTCTCATACTTCCGGACCTTTCAGCACGATTTTGCCAGCCTTGAAGCTGATGGCTTTCTCGGGGCAAGCCTCCACGCATTGCCCGCATTGGATGCACTCATGATCCCCCACCCGGCGGATATCCATGGGACAGACCCGCAGGCAAGCCCCGCAGCCGGTGCAGTTTTCTTCCTTCACCCGGATGCCCAGCAGGGCGACCCGGGCAAAGAGGCCATAGATAGCCCCCAGCGGGCACATGAAACGGCAAAAGGCGCGATAGAGAAAAACGCATGCGGTAAGGATCAGCGCCATAACGATGATCTTATGGGTAAACAGCGCCCCCAGCATGCCGTATTTATCCGCGTTGACGGGATTGGAAAGCAAGCCCACGGCTCCTTCCAGGGTACCGGCGGGGCAGATGTATTTGCAGAAGGCGGGCAGCGGCACCCGGCGAAAAGCGTAATAGGCCGGGATGATCACCACAAAAACGGCCAAAAGGACATACTTGAACCAGGACAGGAACCGGGTGACCCGGTTCTTTTTGATTTTGTGGGTGGGCACGCGGTGCAAAAGCTCCTGAAGCATGCCAAAGGGGCACAGCCAGCCGCAGATCACCCGGCCCAGGGCCAGGCCGAAGAGCAGCAGCAGGCCTACCACATAGAAGGCAGGCCGGCTGGCCGAGGCGGAAATGGCGTTTTGCAGCGCCCCCAGCGGGCACGCGGCAATGGCCCCGGGGCAGGAATAGCAATTGAGCCCGGGCACGCAAAGGGCTTTGAGGGGGCCGGTATAGATGGAGCCCTCCCAGAAGCCCTTGATATGGGCGTTATAGAGCAGCATGGCATAGAGCTGCACCAGCCGCCGCCGGGAAGGCCGATGCGCCTGCCACCAGGTGATGATCTTATCCAAGGCCGATACACTCCGTACAGATTTGGATGGCCTTCACCAGCACGTCGTGAAGGCCGCCGTTCAGGATGCCCAGGACGATGAAGGCAAGCGCAAGGATGAAAAGCGCCAGCCGGATTTTGCCGGAGTCAGCTTGGGCGCGCTGCTTTTCCGGGCGGACGGATACCCGCTTTTTTTCGTCGCTTTTCCTAAAGAAAACGGCCCCCGCCAACCACAGGAGAAACAGCGGCAGCAGATACCTCGCCCGCGCCACGGTATCCTCCCAGGTGAAAATAGGCTGAACGGGACCGGAGGAAGCATGGCGAATGTACCCCGCGCGGTAAAGGCTCAGGACGTTCAAGCACACGGCGGCGCAGAGCAGCAGCGTCAGGGCCGACATGATCCATTGCTGTTTTTTTCGCATCCGCTTTTCCCCCTTTCCTTGTCCACTATTATAAAAAAAGCAGACAGAATGTCAAGCAAAAGACTCCGGCGCAGGGCCGAAGGCTTTTTTGAGGTAAATGTGATCAATCCACGTACTTCTGGATATTCGCTTTTTCCAGGGCCTTGATGAGCACAAGGCCCACCAGGACGGCCAGCAGCTCGCCCGCGGCCACCTGAATGGCGGTGAGGAAGAAGGGGAGATTAAAGGACAGGGACAGCACCAGGCCCACGATGATGCCGTTGGAGATCACGGGGCAGGCGGCGGCCAGCCACTTGTTCTTGCGAAAATAATAAGTGCCGATGGCGGCGATCAGCGTGGCCAGGGAGCCGAACACGATATCGGTGATCCCGGCGGAGGGGCCCAGCAGGTTGGCCAGGATGCAGCCCACGAACAGGCCGGGGATGGCCTGGGGCATCAGCATGGGCAGCATGGTGAGCGCCTCGGAGACGCGGCACTGCCAATCGCCATAGGAAATGGGGGCCAGCAGCAGCGTCAGGGCGGCGTAGAGGGCCGCGATGGCGGCGGAGAGGGTGATGGAGCGGGTGGTGAAGAGTTTTTTCATGTTTTTCCTTTCCCGGGGCAAAAAAAGAGCACGCCAACTAAGGCGTGCCCGCAAAAACCTTTGTCTTGCTTGCTTTTGTCCCTTAGTTTTGTTTATAGACAGGATGGTTTCGAACTGTCTGCCCGAAAGGGCCTGCCCAATATAACACAACCGGGGATGATTGTCAAGCGCTTATTCCGCGTCCCGAACGATGGCGATGCCCGCGCTGGCCCCGATGCGGCTGGCTCCGGCCTCCACCACGGCCAGGGCTTCCGCGTAGTTATGCACGCCGCCGGAGGCCTTGACCTTCATATGCTCGGGAATGGCCGCCCGCATGAGGGCCACATCGTGGGGCGTGGCACCGCCGGTGCCAAAGCCCGTCGAGGTCTTGACGAAGTCCGCGCCCGCCCGGGCGGCGGCCTCGCAGGCCAGCTTCTTTTCCTCGTCCGTCAGATAGCAGGTTTCGATGATGACCTTGACCAGGGTGCCGTCCGCGGCCTCCACCACGGCGCGGATATCCTTTTCCACCAGGTCCACGTCGCCGTCCTTCAGCGCGCCCACGTTGATGACCATGTCGCATTCCTGGGCGCCGTTGGCAATGGCGTCCCTCGTCTCAAAGGCCTTGGTCTCCGGGGTGTTGGCTCCCAGGGGGAAGCCGATGACGGTGCACACCTTGACGCCGGTATCCTTGAGGAGCCTGGCGGCCAGGGCCACGTGGCAGGGATTGACGCAGACGGAAGCAAAATGATACTCCGCCGCCTCCCGGCACAGGGTTTCGATCTGCTCCCGGGTGGCGAAGGCCTTGAGCTGGGTGTGATCGATCATGGCGGCGATTTCAGCTTTTTTCACGGCGGCGATCCCCCTTACAGCGCGTTGTGCTCAAACCAGCGGCGGGCGAAGGCTGCCACGGCGGGGGTCAGTTCCTTGATATCCCATTCGCTGGTGTTGACGGTGATGTTGTAGCTGGCGGCCTGGCCCCACTTGCGGCCCGCGATCATTTCGTAATTCTGAGCGCGGTTCTTGTTGATGCGCTTGATGTTCTGCTCGATTTCCTTTTCGGTGAGCTGTTCGCCCTCCCGGGCGCGCTCCTGGCAGCGCTTGATCTTGGCTTCCATGCTGGCGCACACAAAGATGGTGAAGGGCTTCTGTTCGGCCAGGAGGATATCGGCGTTGCGGCCCACGATGACGCAGTCCTTTCCGCGCTTGGCGATGCCCTCGATGACGCGGGTCTGCTCCTGCAAAAGGCTGATGTGGGCGGACTGCATCATGCCGATGGTGGAAAAGGAATTGTGGAAGGTCAGGGGCACGCGCTGGCTGACGCCGCTCTCCAGGGCCTTTTCCACATAGCTTTCGTCCAGGCCCTTGGCCTCGGCGATGGCGGCAATGATCTCGCGGTCATAATAATCGAAGCCCAGGATATCGGAAAGACGCTTTCCCAGTTCGCGGCCTCCGCTGCCGAATTCACGGCTGATGGTAATGATTTTCATATATTTCCCCTCCTTCTGAGGCTTTTTGCTGGTTTTATTATACCGCGAAACCGCCCCGCCGTCAAACAAAATTTCCCAGCCGAGGCTGGGAATGGAGGGAATCAGGGTTTGTTGATCTGGCTGCCGATCTGCGTGGCCAGGGCCGCCGCGCAGAGCAGGGCGCCCGCAGCGGGATACACGAGGGTCAGGGCGTGGGTGGTGCCGTAGATCTCCAGCGCGCCCCGGAAGATGCTGCCCACCGTCCAGGCCGCCAGACCCGCCCGCCACAGGGCCGCGGCGGCTGGCGAGGGATCCCGCAGCAGCAGCACGGGCAGCGCGCCCCCTGCCAGCGGGAACACAAAGGCGAAAACCATGGAATAGGACCACACCCCATGGCTGAACAGCTCATAGACCGCGGCGAACAGGGCGCAAAGCAGGGAAATGAGCACATAAGCCACCGCTTTTCTGCGGAAGGGATCAGAAAATGGCCACAATGTCGCTCACGCTCCTCTCATTGCTGCGGCGGCTCGTGCTGGTGGGATGATTGACCAGCTGGCCCTGATAGATCATGGCCGAGGAGCCGCCGCCGTCCAGGTTGTAGGCGGTAGTCGCGCCCAGGGTCTTGAGGAACTGGGCCAGGTCGTAGAGGCTCAGGCCCTCGCTTTCCGCCGTGCGTCCGTCCGCCACCACAAAGAGATAATGCAGCGGGCCGATTTGCGCCAGGGCGGTGCGGGGATTGCTGGCCATGGCGCGGCCCACCTCGTCGTCCTGATCCACCAGGATCTCGCCCTCAGACAGGAGGCCCGGACCGAAGGAATAGACCTGCATGGCGCCCGCGTCCAGCAGGGCCTGGGCGGTAACGTCGCTTTCGTTGATGATGCTGAAATCGCCGTTGGCGTCGATGACCAGATCCTCCTGTCCAGCGGACGCGCGGCTGCGGTACAGCACGCCGTTGCGGATCACATAGCCCTTTTCCCGGGCCCCGTAATAATCGCCGTTCACCGCCAGCAGGGCCCCGGTGCGCTCCGCCATGGAGGAGGGCGTCTCGGTGACGTTGCGGCCATAGGCGTCCTGAGCCAGCACCGCGGCCATGGCGTCGGCGGAAGCCAACTGCACGTCCGCCACATAGACCGTGGTGTCCTGGACGCGGTAGGAGATCAGACCCACGGTGGATTCTTCCGCAATAGACTGTGAAATCTCCGGCGCTGCCGGGGCTTCGCCGTATACGTGGGAGATCACGAAGGTATCCAGCGCCAGCCAGACGGTGAAGCCCGTCAGGGCCAGGGTATAGAGGATACCGAACCATTTGCGCTTAGTCATTTTTTCACCTCCATAAAAAGGGCAGACGGGGAGAAACGCGCCTCTCCCCGTCTTTCTATTCGATTACTTGCGCCGTCCGCCGCCGGGATTGCCCCAGCCGGGATTGCCGCCCGGCATCTGGCCACCGCCAGGCATTTGACCGCCGGGCATTTGCGGCATGTTATCGGGCATCTGCTGCTGGCCGTCGGGCATTTGCGGCATGTTGTCGGGCATTTGCTGCTGCCGATCCCAGCCGCCGTGACCGCCGCCCATCCCCCAGTTGCCGGAGCCGCCGCCGGATACGGCGCTGACCGTCACCTGGACGCTGGTATCGGCATTGGATACGGTGTAGGTCTCGCCGATTTGCAGCTCGGGACTGCTGACCACCACGCACTGATAATTCTTTTCCACGTCGCCGGTGAGCAGCGTGTTTCCGCTGCCGTCCGTCACGGTGATCGTCCCGGCGCCGCCGCTCAGGTTCGCCATAAAGGACACCTGGGTGGAGGTATTGCCGAAGGTCTCCGCCATGCCGGATGCGCCCGCCGCGACGACGGCGCCGCCGGTGATGACCGCCGTGCCGTTATAATCCAGCGCGCTGTTGCCGCTGTTTGTGGGGCCGGACACCACCACCACGCCGCCGTTCACCGTCAGGTCGCCGTTGGCATCGATGCCGTCGCCATCTGCGTTGACGTACAGCGTGCCGCCGTTGATCGTGATGCTGGAGCCGTCCGAGGCGAACATATCGTTGCGGCCAAAGCCGCTGCCGTCGTTGCCGCCGGAGGAATTGACGCCGTCATCGCTGGCGCGAAGGGAGATATCGCCGCCGTTGATCGTGATGGCCGCCGCCTCCAGGCCTTCGTAGCTTTCGGTAATATGGATGGCACCGCCGTTGATGGTCAGGGCGTTGTCGGCGTGCATGCCGTCGTCGCCGGTCCGGATGGTGAAATTGCCGCCGTAGACCGTCAGATCGCCATCTGTATGGAAGGCGTCGTCCGAAGCGTTGACAGTGAAATCGCCATCCAGGATAATCAGCCAATTGCTGGCCTTGACGCCCTTGGCGCTGGCGGAGGTATCCTCCGCAGCCGTATTGTTATTCTGATTCCAGCCGCCCCGGCCAAAGCCCCGCATCATATCGTCCGAATGGGCTTCGCCGTTGGCCGCGCCGCCGTTGACGGTCAGATCAAAGCTGCCGCCCGCGATGAGCACATAGCCCTTGTTTTCTTCCTCATTTTTGGCGCGGATGGCGTCCTTGCCGGATACGATGGCAAAACTGCCGTCATAAATGCGCACGCTGTCGTTGGCGTCCAGGCCCCGGCCCTCCGCCGTGATGGTATAGGTGCCGCCGGTGATCTTGAGGTCGTCCTTGCCCACGATGCCATGATCGGCGGAATCGATGGTCAGAGCGCCTGCGCCGTTGAGGGTGAGATCCTCCTTGGAGAAGATCGCCCCGTCGATCTTGGTGTTTTCGTCAAAGGACGTGGAGGTCAGGAAGTTATCCGTGCCCTCCGCCAGGGTGATGAACACCTTGTCGGCCTGCTCCACATAGATGGCCGCGCCGGTTTCGGCGGTGATGCTGACACCATTCAGCACCAGCTGCACCTTGGCCTTGTCATCCGTGCTGACAGTAATCGTGCCGTTCATCGTGCCGGAAAGCAGATAGACGCCCTCCTGGGTAATCTGAATGGCCGTCTGGCCGTTCAAATCTATGGTCTGCGCGTCGCTCCACGTGCCGGAAAGATCGCGGTTGGAAAAGTAATCGGATAGATCGATGCCGCCCTCAGCGCTGCCGGTGAGGCAGACGCTCAGGGCCAGGGCACAGATCATGAGGATAAGCATTCGCTTTTTCATGGGTTTCCCTCTCCTTTTACAGGTCGGAAGCCACGTTGGCCGTCTGGGCCAGGGTGATTTCCAGGTTGCCGTTATGCAGGCGCAGCTGGTCGATCATGTCCTTTTCGCTGACGCCGGGCTTCATGGTCAATTCATAGCGCAGCTTGAACATGCTGCCCATATTGGTGGTCTTGACGTGGTCCAGCTTCCAGCTGGAGCAGTATTTATTCAGCAGACCGTCAAAGACGCCTTCGTAATTCAGGTTCTCGGGGATGGTGATGCGCAGGGTCTTTTTGAGGCCCTTCGCGGCGGGGTCCAGATGGCCCATGATGAGGAACAGCGCGCACAGGATCAGGGTGAACAGCACCGCGTAGGCCAGATAGCCCATGCCCGCGATGAGGCCCGCCACCATGGCCAGGAAGATCAGGGCGATCTCCTTGGCGGAGCCCGCCGCCGAGCGGAAACGCACCAGGCTGAACGCGCCCGCCGTGGCCACGCCTGCGCCCACGTTGCCGTTGACCATCATGATCACCACGCAGCTGAGGGCAGGCAGAGCGAAAAGGGAAACCAGAAAGCTGTTGGTATAGCCTGTCTTGCGGGAGGCGGTGAGGGCGATGAGGCCGCCGATGAGCAAGGCCACGCCCACGCAGAGCAGGAAGTCCGCCGCGGAGATCACGGTAACGGACGCGGAATCAAAGATTCCCTTGAAAAGATTGTTAAGCATATTGTTCGCCTCCCATTGTATTTTCCGTCAGCATTTGCAGGTAGGCCGTGCCGTACTTGGAAAAGCTGGTCTTGTAGATTTTGTTTTCAGAAAGGAAATCCACGATCCACCGGGGATAGCCGCCGGGGCTTTTGAGCTCCATCAGCACGGCGTCGGCGGGCAGGATCATTTTGCCCATGGCGCTGCCGCCCAGGTCGATATTCTCGGTGCGCCAGCGGATGTTCTCATCCAGCGTCAGCCGCAGATCGCACCCGTCCACGGGATAATAGGCCTCCCGCTCGTAGGTGAGCAGCATGGCGGGCTTGAGGGTGGGACCGTAGAACGTGCGGAAGGCCTCGATCTCCCGGGCGATCTGGGTGTCCGCGGGCAGGGGCAGGCCGTTTTCCAGGGCGTTCATGGCCGCCCGGTGGGGCAGGCTCAAGCGCCGCTTGTACATCACGCCGTCATACTTCTTTTTCAGCTCCACGAACACCGGGGAATCATACCCGGCCTTCTGGTAGGAGCGCACCCGCAGCTTTTCCTTGTAAAATGGTTTCTCGATGGAATCCCGCACCAGGCGGAAGGAATCGGTGTCAAAATAGATATTGCGGATGGTGTGGCGGCCAAACTGGTCCAGGGCCATATGGCCCCGCATGGCCTCTATCAGCAGATCCCGCTGGCGGCGGGTCATGATGTACTTTACCTCGTAGCGTTTGAATGTCATCTGCGCGTTCATGTCATTCACCTCCTGACAGTGGCCATGATACAGGAGGAACCTTAAAGGAACCTTAAAACCAAAAAAGTTTTCTTGAAAGATTTTGATTTTCTCTGTATAATACCCGCATAGGTATGCACGAAGGAGGCTTTTTATGTCCCAGCACATGCGCGGCGGCCCCATGGGCCGGGGATTTCTGACCGAGGAGGAGAAGGCCAACCGCCCCAAGGTGACGGGGGCGCTGATCAAGCGGGTATTTTCCTATTTGAAGCCCTACTGGAAGCAGCTGGCGCTGATTTTATGCGCCATCGCGGCCAGCAGCCTGCTGAACCTCTATCCCTCCATCCTGACGGGCCGGATCATCGACGAGGGCCTGATCGGGCGGAGCCTGTCGGCCTTGATCAAATTGATATTGCTGTCCCTGGGCGTGACGCTGGCAAGCAACCTGATCGGTGTGGGGCAAAATTACCTCAACACCTGGATCGCCCAGCACATCGCCTTTGACATGCGCAACAAGATGTACGCCCACCTGCAAAAGATGAGCCAGCGCTTCTTTACCGCCAACAACCAGGGCGACATCATCACCCGCATGACCAGCGACATATCCGGCGTGGAGCGGGTGATCACCAGCACATTTACTTCCATTTTGTCCAATACCATCACATTGACCGCCGCCCTGGTGATCATGTACCGGCAAAACTGGGTGCTGGCCACATTGGGCGTGCTGGTGGTGCCCCTGTTTATCATCCCCACCCGCAGCGCGGGCAAGACCAGGTGGAGCCTGACCCGGGAAAGCCAGGAATGCAGCGACGAGGTGAACGGGATACTCAATGAAACCCTGTCCGTCAGCGGGCAATTGCTGGTGAAGCTCTTTGGCAAGGAGGCCGTGGAATACGAGCGCTACAAGGCCGCCAACCAGCGAATGATCAAGCTGAACATAAGAGAGAGCATGGCGGGCCGCTGGTTCTTTATGATCATGAGCACCTTTTCCAGCATCGGCCCCATGCTGCTGTACCTGGTGGGCGGCATATTGATGATGAAATACGACCAGAACATCAGCGTGGGCGATATCACGGTGATGGTGGCGCTGCTGAGCCGCCTGTACGGGCCGGTGAACAGCCTGCTGAACATCCAGGTGGATGGATCCGCAGCATGGCCATGTTCACCCGCATCTTTGAATACTTCGACCTGCCGGTGGAGATCGAAAACGCCCCGGACGCCGTGACGCCCAAAGGCTGCGACGGCAGCGTGACCTTTGATCACGTGGGATTCAGCTATGAGCCGGAGCGCAAGATATTGCACGACGTGAGCTTTACCCTCAAGGCCGGGCACAGCGTGGCCATCGTGGGGCCCTCGGGCTCGGGCAAAAGCACCATCATCAACCTGATCCCCAGGCTCTACGACTGCCAGGAGGGCACGGTCTATTTTGGCGAACACGATGTAAAGAAAATAGACCTTGGTTTCTTAAGAAAGAACGTTGGTATCGTCAGTCAGGAAACTTACCTGTTCAACGGCACCATCCGGGAAAATCTGCTCTATGCCAAGCCCGACGCCACGGAGGCGGAGCTGATCGCCGCCTGCAAAAAGGCCAACATCTACGATTTTTGGAAAAGCAGGAAGCGGGGCTCGACGCCATGGTGGGCAACCGGGGGCTGAAGCTCTCCGGCGGCGAAAAGCAGCGGCTGTCCATCGCCCGGGTACTGCTGAAGGACCCGGCGCTATTGATCTTCGACGAGGCCACCAGCGCCCTGGATTCCATCAGCGAGGCCAAGATCCAGGAGGCCATCGAGCCCATCATCCAGCAGCGCACCAGCATATTGATTGCCCATCGCCTCAGCACCATCCTGGCGGCGGACGAGATATTGGTGGTCAAGGACGGGCGCATCATGGAGCGCGGCGTGCACAGCGAGCTGGTAAAGGCCGGCGGAACGTATACGGAACTGTATGAAACACAGTTTAAAAAGGCACTGGAAAAAGCAGAATAAGGTATAAGTACAGATTAATAAAGATCCTTCGACTTCGCTGCGCTCCGCTCAGGATGACAACGTTAGGTTGATTTATTCTTGATTGTTGGTTTTTGCTTGCTGCAAGACAGCCAACAATCAAGAGAAAAAACATCTATCGATGTCATCCTGAGCGGAGCGCAGGCGGAGTCGAAGGATCTTATACTGTTCTCTAATTAAATGGAGATATCGAAAAACAGTAATTTGACGGGGTGCCCTCATCCGACCTCGCTGCGCTCGGCCACCTTCCCCCGCTGCGGCAGGGGAAGGCTTTTGGCCAGGCTTTTCCGAATAGTTGGACCGAATTCAAGCAAAAGAGCGCACTAAAATAGCCTTCCCCTGCCGCAGCGGGGGAAGGTGGCCGACCATCGGGAGGTCGGATGAGGGCGTTTGCCAATT